>NZ_JAUSPQ010000010.1 GCF_030655665.1 Methanocorpusculum sp.
TTCATTAAAAACTACCATAATATTTCTCTCACAGGAGCCGCTGGGGCGGCGACAGGATTTGCCCGAACGCTCCCGATGAAGGGGCGAGCCGTTGGGTCGAGCGGGTTGTCGACGAAGTCGACGACCTCAGCCGAGCAAATCTTTGATTTACGACTAGACCCAACGAGCGAGAGTGAGGGATAGCAAATCCGATTCTTCTCGCCCGAAGGGCGGATTCGCGCCGATTCGCGGTTGGTTATTTCTCATCCATCCACACCCAGTTACCTCTCTCCCAAATTGGATCCACACCAACACAGCGTAATTCCTATTAGAGATAGAGTATTAGAAAAAAATAGTGATTAATATCTACTGCCCTTTTCCCGCGTTCAGTTCTTTGAGCGTCATCACGAACCGCTGGATCGCGGTGATATGCCCGAAGAATCCGTACACGACAAGCATCCAGCCAAGGAACGGCAGACCAAACAGGATCGGTGCCGGATAGATGACCTCGGCAAGACCGAACAGCATCAAAAGAACCAGACGATCGGCACGCCCGAGGACCCCGCCGTAGTTTCGCTTGAGACCAACTGCCTGTGCCTGGGTCCCCATATAGGATGAAAGCAGAACGCCGGTGATCGCAAAAATACCTATCACCCACGACGGAACCGGCGCTTGCCAGGTCTGGACCCCGTAAACGATGATACCGGTGACGATGAACACATCTGCATACCGGTCGAAGACATGATCCAGATAATCACCGATCGGGCTTGCAAGTCCCGTATACCGGGCGAGGGCTCCGTCCAGAACATCCAGAAACGAGTTCAAAACAACAAAGAGCACACCGAAAAACGGCTGACCGAATGCGAAAAAAACTCCGGCGATAAACGCACATATCAGAGAGACGACGCTCCACATATTCGGCGTTATCGGAAGTTTCGAAAACGCATGTGCAATCGGCGTTAGTACCCACTGGATTTTCGGACGAAGTGAATCAAGACTCATAAGACATCTGCTATATACTCTGACCAGTCAAGCGATCCAAATGATGCGGGAGATTCCCCCTTAACAAAAGAGATGATACTCCTGACCACAGATTCTCTATCTGTACTTGTAGTGTCTATCTCATAAATCTGTTCCGATGCAAAGGCATCAACAGTTTCGATCAGGATCACGTCCAAAGCCTCTGCCTCCACATTTTCGTTGATCTTTTCCTCTGAATATCCGCGGGGAGCGAGACGTTCTCTGAGAACATCCGGACGACACCGGAGGATCACGATCTTATCGCAGGGAAGATAATGGGCGAATGCTCCTTCCACAAATCCGTCGGTGTAGGGAAATGCATCGGCCCATGCATCCACGTCCACAACATCCGAACCCGATTCGTCATCATGTTCAAGAACAAACGGGGCCACAGTGGTTTTCAGATCGAGAACCGGATGACCCATTTCCCGCAGAAGTTCAGCAACCGAGGTCTTCCCGCATCCGGGAGTTCCGGTTATCCCGATCATCATAATTTTTTCACCGCTGAAAGGAACCTCTCGTTCTCCCAGACATCGCCGACACTCACACGGATGAACGTATCCCCAAGTCCCGGGAAACTTGCACAGGAACGAACGAGAACTCCCTGCTTTGCAAGGGCTTCCATTGCGTCATCCCCTAACTTGGGTGCGACATTGATCAAAACAAAGTTCGCACCGCTGGGAGATACCGGGAATGGGATCTCTTTGATGAATTCCTCACGCCATTTCCTGACATGAGCGATGAAATTATCTTTATAGACATGATCCGATACCGCTTCGGCTGCCGCAGCTGCGGAAACGCGGTTCAGGGTGAACGGGGTTGCCGCAACGTTGTAGGGACCTTCGAACCATTCGGGAACGAATGCATACCCGATACGAAGCCCCGCAAGACCGTAGACCTTGGACATGGTCCGTCCGATGATGAGATTGTCGCGGGAGAGAAGCGGCAGATAGTTGACATCCGAAAACTCGACATAGGCACAGTCCAGGAAAAGAACGCCGTCGATCCGGTCGAGAATATATTCGATGTCCTCGATCGGAGTCACGGTCCCGGTGGGATTGTTCGGTGTACAGAGGAAGGAAATTTTCGCGTCCTTCGCTTCCTGGAGGAACACGTCCAGATCCACAGTGAAATCAGATTTACGGGGGACATTTACCACTTTTGCAGACGCTGCTTTTGCAGCGAGGCCGTACATGGAAAATGTCGGTGTGGAAATGACGACTTTTTCACCTGGAGCTACCAGTGTTCGGATGGCGGTCTCAATGACACCGTCCATGCCAAGTCCCGATGTAACGACAGGAGCATCGCAGATATTCGCACGAAGCGCCGCGTGATATTCTGCCGCCTTCGGATCCGGATATCTGTTTACGCCGGATAAAGCCTCTTTTGCTGCGCGAATGACCTTTTCTGACGGGGGATAGGGATTTTCGTTGCTCCCGAGAAGGGCAACTTCGGAGAATCCGTATTCCTTTGCGATATCCGCAGGGGATTTTGCAAAGACATACCCTGATTTGATGAATTCAGATCTGACCCGCGGCTTCATTGATCACTCCGACTGCATAGTTGATTTCGTCGGCCGAGATTGTCAGAGGCGGGACGATCCGAATATTGCCTTCACCGGCAACGTTGATGAGAACACCCTTTTCCATACAGATTTCGGCAAGTTTCGGAGCAGAGTCGCCGAGTGTGAACCCGACCATCAGACCCCGTACCCGCGGGTTGAATGCAGCAAGACCTTTCTTGAAAAGTTCGCCTTTTGCAGCGATGCCCGGCAGAAGTTTTTCGATGATGCCGAATGTGGCGTTTCCTGCAGCGCAGGCGATAGGACCGCCGGCAAAGGTACTGCCGTGTTCGCCTTTGGTGAACTCGAGTCCTTCCCGGGCGATGATCGCACCCATCGGGATGCCTGACGCGATCCCTTTTGCAATGCTGATGATATCGGGCTGGACGGTGGAGTGCTGGAATGCAAACCATTTTCCGGTCCGTCCCATGCCGCTCTGGACTTCGTCGCAGATCATAAGAGCTCCGGCGTCGTCGCAGATATCCCTGATCCCGGGCAGGAAGTCCTCGGGCGGGATGATGATGCCGGTCTCTCCCTGAATAGGTTCGAAGACAACGGCTGCAGTATCTTTATTGACGGCAGCTTTGAGACCCTCGAGGACGCCGTAGTCCGGGAAATCACAGTGGATTCCAAGCGGCTCGAAGGGTTCCCTGATCTGGGGTTTGTGGGTGACGGCGAGGGATCCGATGGTCCGTCCGTGGAAATCGTGGTTGAAGGAGACGAAGTTTTTCCGTCCCGTGCGGACCTTGGCAAGTTTGAGAGCCGCATCGATTGCTTCGGCCCCGCTGTTGCCGAAGAAGACCTTGCCCATGCCGCTTGCTTTGCTCAGTTTTTCTGCAAGTTCGGCCTGACCTGGTATGTAGTAAAGATTGGAGCAGTGGATAAGTTCGTGTGCCTGGCGGCAGATAGCGTCCACTACTTCGGGGTGGCAGTGACCTGTGCTGCAGACCGCGATTCCTGCGACTAAGTCGAGGTATTTGTTCCCATTATCGTCCCAAACAGTGCAGCCTTCTCCTTTGACGATCTCCATCGACCGTCCAAAGCAGGGCATGTAGTATTTTGCATCAAGTTCTTTGTAGGTGGACATGATTTTTTCTCGCTGATATTTAGATAAATATTTGTCGTTCTGTGTATTGAAACTGCATGTTGATCGGGGGGAAATACGGCAAATTCGAGGGTTTTTCTATGGATTAGCGCTCCGGGAGTAATCCAGGTAACATCAAAGTTCATTTTTGCTCTCGCTCGGCTCATTGTGCCCATAACAAGATGGTAGATCAACGTACTTCAGACTATTGCGCTTATGCTGTATTTTTCAATAGTCACGTTGGTAACATACTCTTTTTTCAAAGACTGTAACCGTTGATAATGTTCTGTTTTACTATGTAACGTCTGAGCTTTGTTGCTTACCCAAATTTCCATTAAAAACAAGATGTCTTCTGAATCTACGGGTTTATAGTATTCATATTTGTAATTGCCCGGCTCTGCCCTTGAAGCGGTAATAATATCATTTTCAACAACTTTTTCAAGAAACTCATCCCGTTTGCCTGGAATGACTGCATATTTGACATTTACAAGAATTCGGTCATTAATTTTACTTAAAGCCTGCTCAAAACTTTTTGCTTTAACAACTGCAAAATACTTTCCGAACTCTTTTGTCCACATATCCATTTCGTCTTGAATATCCTCCGTCTCTGGCATGATGAATGCAACGTATTCACAATCAGTTTTTGATATATTGGGAAGCAACTCAGAAAACCCCCATTCTACATCTTCTTTGTCATCCTCAAATCCATTCCTTGCATCAACAACAAAATTACTATGCGGAAATTGCTTCAATAAATCTAATGCAAATAAGGTAGGCTTTCTGTAATCATTCAAACAGGCAAATTTTTTCCATGTTAGAAACACCACCTTTTCATTTTTCATATATCTTACATTACAAAATTCCGAATCAAACTCCAATTTGCTGCTCATATAAACTCTTCCCTCATTAGTAATTGCATACACGTTCGCATGTTTTATTTATCATTTTGATCATAACTGGAATTAAATCGCATGAAAAATTTATATTTCATCTTATTTGTTCGCCTAACTTCCGAGCTTCTGCCAGCGCCTGATTTCCCTTGATGTCGCCTCTATTTTTTAAGCCTTTTGCAAAAACCCTTCCCGCATCCTGGAGATTGAAATAATCTAAAATTAATTGATATTGCAATTCTATCGAATCAAATACTGCCGGAAGCGTTTCCCCTGCAACTAATAATAATCCTAATTTTTTAACGTTAAACGTGTTTCTTAAAGGCGTATGTAAATGGTCAATAATTGCCTTTAATTGTGCGCTAATTCCGTAGAAATAGACTGGAGATGCAACAACTATGATGTCAGCTTCTGTCAACTTTTTGTAAATCCTTGGCATATCATCATCCTGAAAACATGCATTACCTTCTCTCGAAAAACAAGCATTGCAACCGATGCATGGATTTACTTTATAATCGGCAACTGAAATAATTTCCACGTTATTATTCTTCTTCGCTCCATCAACAAAGGCTTTCGCTAATATTTCTGTATTCCCGTTTTTTCTAACGCTTCCGACAATTACTGCAATATTGCTCATGTTTTACCTCTTTACTATTAATTTGAATTTATTTGTTCATTTTTTTATATATCCACACCCAAATAAACATAATGGGAAGTTGGAGCCTGGTTTTGACAGTTGCAAATATACTTCTCCCACATCTCATTCCTTTTTATGAATATGGGGTGCGGGAGGGCGACTCCGGCGCGGAGGCGGATTGACGGCAAAGCCGGCGATCTTAGCTGAGCAAATCTCTGATTTGCGAGCCCGACGCGGTGGTTATATCCGATTTACCGTGACCCCTATATATTTCCGGTAGTTCGATTGCGATGGAATATTTAGATATTACGTACGCGGTGTTGGGGTGTGGATTCAATTCGGGAAATATTAGATTGTAACCATATTCCCAAGCCGCTTCCCTTTCAAAATACACCTCACACCTCCCAATCCCTTTTTTTTAACTCTTCAGCGACAGATGAGCTAGACAGAACGTTAACTTGAGCCTTGGAAATAGGATATAACCACCGCGTCGGGCTCCGCGCCGGAGTCGCCCTCCCGCACCCCATTATCAGAAAAATATATGAAATATTGGAGACTTATTTTGAAAAGTAAGTGATTCACGAGAGCGTTTTCTCAACATATGTCCTCTTACATTTTTGATTTCATAATATTCAGTATTTTATCCTTGAGAAGAATCGTTTTGACTAACTTTTTTCCAGCTTTTTCCAGCTTGATCAACTGATTCGTATCCAATAATAGTTCATTTTTATTAAATACATTATATATTTTAAGCTCATCCACGACTCTGTATCCAAGAGCCTGCAGGGATCTGGTCATAGTAACTGCAGTATATCCCAGATCTTCCGGATCTTTCTGCTCGCAAACGGCAACGACCGTTGCATATTTAATTCCCGTTGCTTCGTGTATCCCCATCCACACTGACCGGTCGTCTTCATCAAAAACCTCATAGCAATAGAGCCGGTCTATCATATTTTTGATGATACCGGTTACGTTGTAAAAATAGGTTGGAGATCCGATGACGACACCATCTGCCTCCATTATTTTAGGATATATTTTTTGCATATCATCTTGAATAACACACTCAAAGGTCGTTTTACACCCTTCACATCCATTGCAATCTTTTATTTCATAATTTTTTAAATAGATAGCTTCTACTTCTGCACCCTGATCCATAGCACCCTCAAGCACTTTTCTCACAGCTGTATCAGTATTCCCGTTTTTCCTATAGCTTCCTATTAATCCGATTATTTTCATAAATTACACCATTCGCTTGCATTCCCAGAATTATAATCCCGGGATTTTATTTCCGAAGATTATGTTCTGCAGCATCCTGTAATTTATTCGTATTCGATCGTTGCCGGGGGCTTGCTGGTGATGTCGTATAAGACACGGTTCACGTGCCGAACTTCATTGATGATTCGGCTCGAGACCTTTTCGAGCAGCGGGAAGGGGATCTGTGCCCAGTCGGCAGTCATGAAATCGGTCGTCGTGACCGCACGTAAGACGATCGCATAGTCATACGTCCGCTCATCGCCCATCACCCCGACACTGCGCATGTTCGTCAGTGCCGCAAAATACTGGTTGATGTCCCGGTCGATCCCTGCTTTCGCGATCTCTTCGCGGTAGATCGCATCAGCATCACGCACGATATCCAGCTTTTCCTTCGTGATATCACCGATCACTCGGATCGCGAGACCCGGACCCGGGAACGGCTGACGCCAGACCAGATTCTCCGGGATGCCAAGTTCGAGACCGGCACGACGGACCTCATCCTTAAAAAGGACTCGCAGCGGCTCGATGATCTCCTTGAAATCCACATGATCCGGCAGACCGCCGACATTATGATGGCTTTTGATCACCGCAGCCGCGCCCGGGCCCGACTCGATCACATCAGGATAGATCGTTCCCTGCACAAGGAAATCCACTGTGCCGATCTTTTTTGCCTCGACTTCAAAGAC
Organism: Methanocorpusculum sp.; assembly: GCF_030655665.1. NCBI lineage: Archaea > Methanobacteriati > Methanobacteriota > Methanomicrobia > Methanomicrobiales > Methanocorpusculaceae > Methanocorpusculum > Methanocorpusculum sp. Next base: position 7,112 of record NZ_JAUSPQ010000010.1, read on the forward strand.
GCGGATGAACTCCTCACCGATGATCTTCCGTTTCTGTTCTGGGTCGCTGACGCCGGCAAGTTTCCCGAGGAACTGGTCCTCGACATTGACCCGGATCAGATTGATATCATACTGCTTCCGGAAGATCTGCTCGACCTCATCTCCCTCGTTCTTTCTGAGAAGACCGTGATCAACGAAGATACAGGTCAGCTGTTTTCCAACAGCTTTGTGGACAAGGACCGCAGCAACGGATGAGTCGACTCCTCCTGACAGTGCGCACAGAACTTTCTTGTCGCCGATCTTCTCACGGAGCTGAAGGATCATGTCCTCAACAAAAGAGGACATTCTCCAGGTGCCTTTGCATCCGCAGACATCGTAGAGGAAGTTTTTGATCATCGTCATGCCCTCAGGCGTGTGCATGACTTCCGGGTGGAACTGAACTGCGTAGATCTTCTTTGCAGGGTTTGCCATCGCAGCGACCGGACATACGGTAGTATGAGCCTCTCTCGTGAATCCGGCAGGGACCTCGCTGATATAATCCGTGTGACTCATCCAGCAGGTGGTCTCTTTCGGGACGTTTTTGAACAGGACAGATTCCTCCGTGGAGACGAACGTTCTGCCGTACTCGCGGGTCGCGGCAGATGCTACTTTTCCTCCAAGGAGATATGCCGTGAGCTGTGCGCCGTAACATATCCCAAGGATCGGGACACCGAGATCGAAGATGCCGGCATCAACGGTCGGAGCGTTTTTCGCATACACGCTCGCCGGTCCGCCGGTGAAAATAATTCCCGCATAGTTCCCTGCTTTGATCTCCGAAAGAGGGATCGTGCAGGGCTTCACTTCACAGAAAACATGTGCTTCTCTGACGCGGCGGGCAATCAGCTGATTGTACTGGCCGCCGAAATCAAGAACTAAGATCGATTCCATGTTACTCCTTTCTCTGAATATCGCGGCAGGTTTTTACAAAACCGATGAACGGTGCAGACGGGCGGGCAGGACGTGATCTGAACTCAGGGTGGAACTGGGTCGCAACAAAGTACGGGTGGTCATCCAGTTCAAGTGCTTCCATACGTTTGCCGTTTCGACCGACAAACTTCATACCCTTTGCTTCGATCTCAGTGATGTAGGCCGGGTTGACTTCATATCTGTGCCGGTGACGTTCGACTATCTCGGTCGAACCGTAGAGGTCCGCAAGCCGGGAAGCCGGGTCAAGGGTGACCGGGTAGTCGCCAAGACGCATCGTTCCGCCGAGGTCTTCAACGCCTTCCTGCTCGGGAAGAATAGCGATCGCATGGGTGCCCGGACCCATCTCTTCGCTTGTCGCATCCTTATAGCCGACAACATTTCTCATGAACTCGATGACACAGAGCTGGAACCCGAGACAGAGACCAAGAAGAGGCTTTTTGTGTTCACGGGCATACTGGATCGCAGAGATCATGCCTTCGATACCGCGGTTGCCGAATCCGCCTGGGATGAGAATACCATCCAGATCGGCGAGGTCTTCAGTGGTGTAGAGTTCTGCGTCGAGCCAGTGGATAACGACCTCGGTTGAGAGAAGACGGCCTGCGTGTTTGAGGGCCTCCTTGATGGAAATATAGACGTCCTCAACTCCGTATTTGGTGATGATACCAACAGTGATACGGTTGGTGTATTCGCGGGCGATCAGTGAATACCAGCTGTTGTCCGGTTTTCCCGACTCAAGGTGGAGCTGCTTTAACAGGACCTCGGCCATTCCCTCTTTTTCGAGTTCCATGGGAACGAGGTAGGTATCGGGTGCCGTCTGAGCACTGATGACGGCGTGAACATCCACGTCGCAGAAGGAGGAGATCTTTCGTTTGGTAGAGAGAGAGACAGGAAGGTTGCTTCTCCCGACAATGATGTCGGCTTCAAGACCGAGTTCGCGAAGAGCTTTGACAGAGTGCTGAGTGGGTTTCGTTTTCAGATCGCCCATCGTATCGGCCGGCAGGAGTGTGACGTGGACGAGGGCAAAGTCGCCGTTTCCATACTCCCAGTGCATCTGGCGGACAGCTTCCAAAAACGGCATACTTTCGATATCGCCCACGGTCCCTCCCACCTCGACGATACAGATCTCGGCATGATTTCCGTCTTTGTCGACCCAGGACTCGGCTGCGTGTTTGATACGGTCTTTGATCTCATCGGTGATATGAGGGATGATCTGGACGGTGGCGCCCAGATAATCTCCGTGGCGCTCCTTCGAGATGACCGAGGAGTAGATCTTTCCTGTGGTCAGGTTGTGATCACTGGTAAGTTCGATGTCCAGGAAACGCTCGTAATTTCCCAGATCGAGATCAGCTTCCCCGCCGTCTTTCAGGACAAAGACCTCGCCGTGCTGGGCTGGGTTCATGAGTCCTGCGTCGATATTCAGGTAGGGATCGATCTTTACGCTCGTGACGTGATATCCCCTGTTGATGAGAATGCGGCCGATAGATGCAGCAGTGATGCCTTTTCCCAGTCCGCTCATTACTCCTCCGGTTACTACTACATATTTCATTTTTGCCCTTCCTTTTCCGAAATCAAATAATGTCTATCTATTGATCCTGAACAGTATTAAGAATACGGGAATGAGAGGGAGATGATGCTTTCGCTCTTCGAAGAATCATTCCGGAGATACTCTGACACACGCGCACCACATACCCCCGGCGAATATATTTTATGCATTGCAGAGAGCACTCCGCTCAGATTCCTGTTTGCAGAATTGCCGGTGACAGTTTTTCCATGCCTTAATCAGATAAAATATAAATGCTCAATCCCAAACATAAACAGTACTATATGGAAGAAGAGATAAAATCCCCCAATACCGGTCGAACCCGCGAATCAAACATCTCCCCAAATGCCCTCGACTTCGGGGACCTCAATGACCAATATGCTAAGTTACACGAAGAGGCGATCTTCCTGAAAAAAGAGAACGATTCTCTCCATAAAATAATCAAGACCACGAAAACCGAGAACGAGTCGCTCAGGCTGGAAAACAACAAGATCCGGATGGACAATGCCCAGCTGAAAAAGGAGAATGCGCAGCTCAAGCGTCTGCCGCTGTTTGTTGCGGTCGTTATAGAGAAACTCGAAGAGAATGAACTGTATCTGCGTCAGCTCGGCAATAATCAGGAGTATGTGACCCAGGCAAACCCTGTGATCTATGCTGAAGTGAAGGCAGGGACCAAAGTCGCGGTCAACAATACGCTTTCGGTCGTGAAGATCCTTGGAAACACCATCGATGAGCGTGTCCGCGTGATGGAGCTTGAAGAGAAACCGACGATCACGTTCGCCGACATCGGCGGCCTGAAGAATGAGATCGTCGAGGTGCGCGAAGCGGTCGAATACCCGCTCACACGGCCCGAGTCCTTCGAGAAGTTCGGGGTCATCCCACCCAAAGGCGTGCTTCTGTTCGGTCCGCCTGGTACCGGTAAGACGCTGATCGCGAAAGCGGTCGCAAACAATGCCGGCGTTCCGTTCCTGAGAATGGCAGGCTCCGAACTTGTGCACAAATACATCGGTGAAGGCGCCCAGTTGGTCCGCGATCTCTTTGAGATGGCACGTGATCTTGCAGTGAAAAACAACGGTGTTGTTGTTTTCATCGATGAGATCGACGCGGTCGGCAGTATGCGTACGAATGACGGTACTTCCGGCTCTGCCGAGGTCCAGAGGACACTGATGCAGCTTCTTGCCGAGATGGACGGGTTCAACAACCGCGGGAACATCCGGATCATGGCGGCCACAAACCGCCCCGACATGCTGGATTCAGCACTGCTCCGCCCGGGACGGTTCGACCGCCTGATCAAGATCCCCGCACCCGACAGCGAAGCAAGGATGCAGATCTTCAAGGTCCACATGAAGAAGATGGAAGCAGCAGGCTCCCTCTCAGGAATCGATTACGATGAACTGGTGAGAATGACCGACAATCTGACCGGTGCCGAGATCGAGGCGATCTGCCGCGAGGCAGGAATGCTTGCCATCAGAAACAATGACGATATGATCACCGGCGTGAACTTCACGCAGGCGATCCGCAAGGTCAAGCATCAGGATAAGGATGATGACCGTCGCGATATAATGTATATCTAATGCATTTGGTCTGTATTGGAAAACCAGGCGTGGATCTCTACCGGACCCTCTCGGATTCCGAGACGAGCCGGCATATCCTCCGTTTTTATCACCCAAAGGAGACACCTTGGGGTGTGACATTTGAGGTGGCGACCATATCAAGCGGTCTTGCTATGGCGAGCGAACTTCGCTGGTATATCATGCGATATATGAAAGAAGTGCTCTTTGAAGATACAGAGCATGACGTTTATCTCACCCGTGATCTGGCTCGCGAAGTGTATGAGACCAGGTCTGCGGCTTTGATCGAGGGCTGGAACATCTCGTTTCGCGTCGTTATCCTGGAAAACGGGACCTCGGCACGCGTCCCGGACGGCGTGCCCGATCCTCTGGGTGTTGTGCAGACGTTCCATGTATGGGGTCTCGCACAGGAACATCCATAAGTTAAAATTAGTCGGAATACTAATGGAGTAGTACTAGTATGGCAATTCATCTTTCTTTTACTCTGGATCCCGAGCTTGCCGAGCGGGTGGATATTTTTGCAAAGAAGCAGGAGCTGGAGAGAAATGAAGCCCTGCTTCGTTTGATCGAAGGGGGACTTATGCAGGCGGAACAGGCAGGGATCGTGCCTCCGCCAAGGGAGAGGAGTTTTAAGGAGACGATCCGGATGCAGAAGAACATCGATATGCTGGTCAGAAATATCGATGAACTGAAAAAAGAGGTGCGGGTCATGCACCATCTGCTGAATCTGCAGAAGGATACCGCTGCGGTCAAACCGGCACGCCGCGGGTTCTTTAAAAAATAGGTATTATCTTTTTTTATTCAGTTACAACTACCCGGTTTTCCAGCAGGAACGGGCTTTTGCGTAAGCAGAGGGAAAGAAGATACGGGTAGTTTCTGCTCAGATACTCCATATGCTCCAGCCACGCGGTAGTGAGCTGACAGTAGACCCGGTTCACATCTCCTGTAAGGTGGGCGAGATCGGTGACCGGCAGAGTATGAAAATCATCCCGACTTGCGAGTTCTTCCCCCAGATGGAACAGATCCTGCAGAAGTTTGGAGATGGTATTGTGTTCAAGAAGTACAGGATTTTCGATCAAACGAAGCAGGAAGTCATGATTTTTCATGAAGATTTCCCGGATCTCGTTCAGATCGTCGGGACTTGGGACCGTTCGTGTGCATAATTTGGATGCATGATCCTTCGCCGCCGTATACTGCCCTTTGGTCCAGGTATTTATGACCTGCATATTCTCACGAAGCATTTCGGGTGACTTATCCCACTGGATCATCTTCCTAAGAAGGATGTCGCCCATCTCGGAGAAGAACAGACCGATGATCATGCGGCTTTTTTCCTGTTGTTCGCGTTTCGCCCGCATGGTCAGGAGGCGGTTGATGATCAGCGTCACGATAAGGATGTTGATCGGGAGAAATCCGAGACTGTTGAATATATAGGAGAGTGTGTTACTCGCACCGTTGTCCCCGAAGAACAGGAATTTAACTGCGTATACGATGACGGATACGGCGATCAGCATGCAGGCGAGCCGTATTTCCCAGGTGAGATCTTTCAGCTTCATGAATATCCCCCCTCTCGGAGCACATTCAGGCTTTGCAGTGCTCCTTCCAGTGTCTCGACTTCGATGACCGGGTGGCTGACATTGTTTTCCCGAACTTTGGTCATGACCTTATCAAAGTCGATATTACCTTCACCGATCGCCGAGTGGCTGTCATGTTTTCCGTCGTTATCATGGAGATGAACATGGGAGAAGGGGACCTCCAGAAACTCTTTCAGTGTTCCACACTCGTTGGCGTGGCCCACGTCCAGACAGAAAAGGGCGCCGTCCAGGAGTTCAATATCGGCCGGGGTCTGGAGATAAAAGTATCCCCAGTTCCCCATATTTTCAATAAAATACGTCACGCCGAACTCGGCAGCATCCGACCGGATCTGTGCAAGGGAGGCACGGAGATTTTTGCCGGCGAGTTCCCGCTCGTACTCCCATGCAATATATCCCGGGTGGATAACGACCGGAGCGTCGACCTCTGCAGCTATTGATAATGTGTCATGGATGACCTCCACGGCGGCACGGCGTATAGGTTCCAGAACCGAGGCGAGGTTCACCCCGCGTGAAGGAGCATGGATGCTGTATTTGTATGAGTATGAGAGAAGGAGCGCTGCATCTGTCAGAAAATGGGGTCCGTCATCCATGATCTCGACATGACCCGTGTGGGGGGCAAGTGTTTCCAGCGCAGCATCCAGCGGAGTGGAGTGGAGGCAATGCGTCGAGATAGAGTAATCCATAATGCTAAGTATTGAAGGTCCGCACAAAAAAATGATTCGCACCCGCACACCGGATAGGTGCCCGCCAACTCTTTATCATCCACGCACAAACAAATAGGCATGAATACGGGAGAACAGACCAGAAAGGAGTGGATATATCGTATCCTGAAACGCGTCTTCTTTCTGGTCGTCCCGATACTGGTATATCTCATTCTTCTTGGCGTTTTCTGGTTCGTGTATCCGCCACAGACAGGTGTGTTCACGCTTCCGCCAAGCACGGAGTATCTCGCACTAATCGGCCTTATGGGCGCTTATCTCGTCCCGCCGTTCGGGAAAGAAACGATCGTCCCTTTGGCACTCGGTCTGGGGTATCCGATATGGGTGATCTTTCTCGGAGTCGTCGGCATGGACATCGTCACGGCGACGTTTGTTTCCTTAAACTTTGATCTGCTGCTGAAGGTCCCGCTTGTCGGCAGATGGATCAGATGGGTCATGCGGACTGCTGATAAGCTCAGGAAAACGAAACCGTGGATCGAACAGCTGTCGAGTGCAGGACTGCTGCTGTTTATGTACATCCCGCTGCAGGGATCGGGATCGATAACCTGTTCGGTGCTCGGTCGGCTGCTTGGGTATAAACCGGCTGTGAGTCTCGGTCTGGTCGTTATCGGGAGTGTGCTTTCCACGCTGACGGTCGCACTGGGCGCTTCCTCGGTCATCCAGCTGTGGTACATCCATCCGCTTCTTGGTGTTGCCGCTGCCGTTCTCATCCTTGCGGCGATCGTGGTGATCGCGTACTTCTGGAGCAGGTTTACAAAGAGGTTTTACCGCTTGGAGGGGACATGAGCGAGGAGATTTCCCCGTATTATAAACCGCAGCTGAAGACAAGAGTGGTGATGACGTTTGGGATGCTGGGCATTCTCGCCGTTTTCATCATCTGGCTTTTTGCGTATCTGCCGACCGACCAGTTCATTCTCGGAATCTCTCTGTTCGCTCTGTATATGGCGCCGGGTGCGGGAAAAGAGAGTATCATCCCGGTGATGATGGGGTTTGGCTATCCCTGGTGGCTGGTGCTCGCCGGGATCGTAACGATCGACATGACACTTGCGGTCCTGATCTCCTTTAACTTTGATCTGCTGCTGAAGATACCGGTACTTGGTCAGGTGCTGATGTTTTTTACGGAGAAAACGAACAAGATCCTGCAGAAACGGCCGTGGATCAAAGGTCTTTCCGTAGGTGGCCTGCTGATTTTCATGTATGTTCCGTTTATGGGATCGAGTGCGATCGACACTTCGATCATCGGAAGACTCCTTTCGATCCATCCGAAGATCATCCTGCCGATCGTGTTCGCGGGGAGCATCCTTGCAACGCTGACGATGGCATTTGGCGCGAGGGCGATCATCGATCTCTGGTTTGTGCAGCCGATATATGCAGTAGGGGCAGTGGCGGCGGTGATCGCCGTCGGTATTTTGATCTATATCGGCTGGCAGAAGTTTACTGCCCGTCGGTTCCCAAAAAAAGAGTGAAGGTCCTTATTTTTTCAGATATATTATCCAGCCGATACCTACTCCCATTACTGCAGTGATGACATAAAAGGCAAGGTAGACCAGAGCCGAGTCATTGTAGTAGAGATACAAAGTAGGGATGAAGGCAATGCCTGCGATGAACGGGTGAAGGATAGCGGATTTTTTTAAGCCGCAGATGAGGCCGAAAACAATGCCTGTTATGAGGCAGGCGAGGGGATTGATTACGAGGAGAAGAAACCAGGCAGGCCCGCCCGCCAGAAGAAATGGAGCGGGAAGGAGATAATAGATAAGGCCGAGGAAGACGAGTGTGCCGAAAAAGACAGGGATAAGCGGTTTCATGGTCTATTTGTTGAAGAGAAGGAGTGCTACACCATAAAGGGATACGCCAATGGAGAGCATCAGGATCGCGGACTCCGGCTGGATCTTCTGCATGAGGGATAGGACAAAGACCGCGACACCCATGGCAAGACCAATGGCTGTGCAGATGAGTTTCGGGTGATTGACCGGTACATTTTCCTGTGTCATGGATATTCATATGTCCCTTCTTCCATATGAAAAGAGCGGGGTGTTTTTGCATGCCCGCGATATGTCCGACCTCCGCTGAATCGGGTGTCTCTGCGCTCTCAGGTTTGGAGCGGGTTTTTGGCGTGAATACGACGGGCTGTACGATACACATAGGCAGATAATCCCCGGAAGAGTCTGACATTCTCCCGATTGAAACGGTGGCTTTATAACTTCCGAGAGGCTATTTAGTAGAGCACTTAGTGTGCAAAAGTCAAGTCCCGGTAGGGTAGAGGATATCCTAGAAGCCTGCGGAGCTTTTGACCGGGGTTCAAGTCCCCGCCGGGACGTATCAGCCGATCCATCGGGGATCGGCAGCGTCCATTTTTTGTAGATTATTTTTGTTTCGTGTACACTCTGATGTTATGATTTATCATGCTCTCGGCACCGAATCGGATCGATGCAGGCTAGAGAGCTGATTAAAAGGCGTTCGATTTTGCAGAAACCTGAATTTGACCGTTGACAAATATACTTCTCCCACATCTCATTCCTTTTTCTGAATAATGGTAATTTATTCTAAAAAGTAAGTGACTCACGAGAGCGTTTATCAAGGCTTATGAAAAATGATCAGGGATACTCATTATGTGATATTACCACTAACTGTCAATTTCAGGCTGAAAAAAATACGTTCAGCCCTGATGGGTATTGCTTTCATCCAGCGATCGACCGGACAAGCGGTATTGATGTTCAGATTCCCTGACGAAAAAAGCCTCATCCGCCATTTTATCCATGATTCGCCGGACACGCACCGGGTCCTCGTTCATCTCCGTTGCAAAAACATCCGGGCTCCCACATTTTCGTTCGAGCATTTTTTTCAAAACATTGCCGCGGATCTTCCGGTCTGAGCCTTCGAAGGTCTTCTGTTTCGTGTACTGGCGGCTCCGCTGATTCGGATTTTTTACGGATGCCTTCAGTGCCGTTCCAAGATCCATCAAAGCCCAGTACCACTCCCGGGAGTTTGCCGGGAGCATGGCTGAGATGAGCGGAAGAAGCTCGCAGTCATCAACGATTCCGCCTTCTTCGAAAAAATAATGGATGAATACTCTCCTGATGTTTGTCTCGATGAATACGACCGGTCGGTTGAAGGCAAACGCCGCGATCGAGCAGGATGTGGCAGGCCCTATTCCCGGAAGCGTCCTGAGGATCATCGGATCATCCGGGATCTTCCCGCCGTACTCATCCACGATAACGCCCGCAAGTTTTTTGAGGCTGAGAGCACGGCGGTTGTACCCCATCCCCTGCCATGCGGCGAGAAGATCTGCCTGCTCTGCCTTCGCGAGAGCATAGATGTCGGGAAACGTTTCGATGAACTTCGGATAGATCACCGCGACCCGCGGGACCTGGGTCTGCTGAAGCATAACTTCGGAGACCAGGATCCTGTACGGGTCATCGGTGTGCCGCCATTCCATGTCATGCCGACCCTTTGCAGCGTAAAACTCCAGAACATGATGCTGAAAATCTGCAATAAGCGAGGGGGTGATCCCCTCTTCCCTAAACCGGGTCCGAATCTCGGAGACAAGCATCTTTACTGTGAGACCATACGGTTGATCAGGATCTCGGCGATATCAGAACTGTACTCGGTGATCCTGTGAAGACTCTGAGCGATCTGGGTCACGGCGACCGCCTCGGGGACCCGCATCTTGCGGATCGAATCTGCAAGACCATGATACTTTGGTCCCATATCCTCCACCTCGGTGATGATCTTATTTGCCCCGGGAATGCTGCCGGAGTATATGGCCTGTATACTTTTATTGAAGATATCCAGTGAAAACTCGCTCAGCTCGGTCAGTTTCATAACGAGCATCCGGTCGATCCCTTTTTCGATGAGGACTGCAGCCGCCTCGGCGATGAGAACCGTGTGGTCGCCGACACGTTCGATGATCCGGGAGATCTGATAATAGGTCGCGGCGATGCCTGGCGTGATCCCCATCTTCAGAGAAAGCGACGGGTTTTCCACGATCAGGGAAAACTGGCGGTGGACCAGCCAGTGAAGACGGTCGACATCCGTGTCCCTCGCGATGACGTCTTCGGCGAGATCGAGTCGTCCCTGTTCAAGAGCGTTGAGTGCATCTTCATGCATGCCTTTCACGATCACATACATCCGGCGGATGGTGTTCTCAAAAGGCATCTCGGTGGGGTTCAGGATGTCTTTGAGAACGATACTGTTGTCCGTCTCCTCCGAGACCTCCTGGCCGATCGTCATCTGCGTGAATTTCCGGACTGCCATCCGAACCTTCGGCGGGATCCTGCCGGCAGATGTGATCTTTATTGTTGTAAATCCGGAGATATATGCGCCGATCAGTGAACGCAGAAGCGTCGTCGGGTCGGGATAATCCTTGAGTCCAAACTCTTTTGTCCTTGCCGTGCTGTCATAATGCAGATTCGGCGTGATAAGCAGGGTGCCGTCGGCCTGAGACACTACGCCCAGGGGATCATTCTTCTGAATATTTCTCTCACGGATCCATCCCTTTGGGAGAGATAGTACATAAGATGATCCGCCTGTCATCTGAACTTTCCGGATTTCCATTCAGTATATATTCACCTGCACAGTATTTAATCTCTGCGAAAATCTATAGAGATATCATATATCTATTGGAATTATGGGGAGATATAGATAAATCATAATATCCACAATCTATGTCGAATATTACTATACATGACCATCTCCAATTCAGTTATGGTTATGAACAGAAAAACCATGAGTATTGTTGGAGTAGCAGCAGTCATTTTCGCTGTATTCCTTGTATTCGCCTCCGGCTGTGTGAGCCAAGGCGAAGAAGCAGAAACTATCACCCTTGCGGGATCTACGACCGTTCTACCGGTCGCTCAGACCGTTGCAGAAATTTACATGGACGAGCACGCGACTGCCGACATTCAGGTCAGCGGCGGAGGTTCCAGCGTTGGTGTAACTGCAGTAAAAGAAGGAACTGCCGATATCGGCATGCTCTCGCGTGAACTCAAAGATTCTGAAAAAGAAGGCAGCAATCTGGAAGAATTCGTCATCGCAAAAGACGGGATCGCCCTGATCGCCTACCCGTCGAACACGGTTTCGGATCTGACCCTTGCACAGATCAAAGACATTTATCAGGGAAAGATCACGAACTGGAAAGAACTCGGCGGAGCTGATATGAAAATCGTCCTGATCGGTCGTGACAGTGCATCCGGCACCCGGGAATTCTTTACCGAGTTCGTCCTGAAAAAGGAAGATGCAGCAAGCACTATGCAGGAATACAGTTCAAACGGAGCTGTGCAGCAGGCTGTAGCCCAGACACCTGGTGCGATAGGCTATGTGTCTCTCGAATTCGTTGATGATTCCGTCAAAGCCTTTACACTTTCCGGCATTGCACCAACGGTCGAAAACGTCATCAACAACACCTATGGACTCAACCGTCCTCTTCTGATGATCACGGACGGTGAGCCCACAGGACTTGCAAAGAAGTTCCTCGACTTCATTCTCTCGGATGAAGGTCAGAACATCATCGCAGAAAACGGTTTTGTTCCGGTTAATGTATGAACACCCACCTAATGTCGGGATGGAAAGAGACAGGTATCAAATCAGTGTGGCTGGCAACCGCACTGATCGCCGCCTCAGCGGTGGTGTTCATTTTAGGATACCTTGTTCTTACCTCCCTCCCGATCTTTTTTGAAACAGGCGTCTCCGGATTTCTCTTTAATACAGTCTGGAACCCAACTGGGGTTGTCCCGTCTTACGGAATCGCCACTCTTCTGATCGACACACTTCTGGTAACGTTTGGGGCAATGATTTTTGCCGTGCCTCTTGGTATCATCTGTGCCGTTTTTCTTGCATACCTCGCTCCTCAAAAGGTTCGCGACATCGTCAAGCCGGCGATCGAACTGCTGGCGGGGATCCCGTCGGTTGTCTACGGATTTTTCGGGATGGTCGTTCTCTGCAGTCTCCTGCAGAACGTTCTGGATATCCCGAGCGGATTTTCCTGGCTTGCCGCCTCGATCCTTCTCGGGATCATGGCACTGCCGACGATCGTATCCGTGTCCGAGGATGCACTCTATGTCGTGCCGAAGGATTACACAGAAGCGTCGCTCGGTCTTGGAGCAACCAAATGGCAAACCATTTCCCGTGTCCTGATCCCGGCGGCCGCATCAGGTATTTCGGCAGCCGTCATTCTCGGGATGGGTCGTGCGATCGGCGAAACGATGGCCGTCATGATGGTCGCGGGAAACGCGGCAGTGATCCCGTCGCCGATCTGGGATGTGCTCTCGCCTGTCCGAACACTGACGGCAACGCTTGGTATCGAGCTCGCTGAAGTCGCGTCGGGCTCGATGCATTATTATGCTCTCTTCGGGGTCGCCGCGGTACTCCTTGCGATCACGCTTGTGATCAATCTCATTTCGGTCAGGATCACGAAAAAGATCCAGAGCGGCGGGTCGGTCTTCAGCATGCCTGCACAGATCAAAAAGATCCTCAAGCTCTGCGGGGTGATATTTGCGGTCTGCATCTTGATGTATGCAATAGGGATCGTTCCAACGCTCATTCTTACGGCCATTGTTTTTGGACTGTTTTTCCTTCGGAGGATCATGTCCCACAGATCGATCGAGCGGACAGCGTTTGGGATAATTTATGCAGGAACGTTTCTCGTTATCGGGATACTTTTCGTCATTCTTGCAAACATTTTCATCAACGGGATCCCGGCGATCTCCTGGGAATTTTTAACGACCGCTCCACGTAATATGGGACTTGAAGGGGGGATCTTCCCTGCGATCATCGGGACACTCCAGCTGGTCGGCGGGGCGATCCTTCTCGCTCTCCCGATCGGGATAGGGTCCGCGATCTATCTGCATGAATACTCCCGGGACAATGTCGCGACACGTCTTCTCCGGACGGGTAACGATCTGCTTTCCGGGACGCCGTCAATCGTTTTCGGGGTGTTCGGGTTCGCCTTCCTTGTTATTTTCCTTGGATGGGGTGTCTGTATGCTTGCAGGTATGATCTGTCTCGCGCTGATGGTCCTCCCGACAATCATTAAAACCACGGAAGAAGCCCTCAGATCCGTTCCCAACTCGCTCCGTGAAGCGTCGCTCGGACTTGGTGCTACCAAATGGCAGACACTCAAAAAAGTAGTTTTGCCGTCGGCCGCCCCGGGGATCCTAACCGGAACGATCCTTTCGATCGGAAGAGCCGCGGGAGAAACTGCTCCGATCATGTTTACCGCGGTGGTATTTTCCAAACGGTTCATCAGCATGGATCTTTTCGATCCGGTGATGGCCTTACCGTTTCACCTGTATGTCCTTTCGACAAGTGTCCCGGGGTCAGAGACCCAGCAATATGGGACCGCGGTCGTACTCATATCCCTTGTAATGGCGATCTACCTCGTTGCGATCGTGATCAGAAAACGTTTCCAGAAGAGATTACTATGACCTCCATTCTATCAACAAAAAACCTGAACCTCTCCTACGGATCGAAACAGGTCCTCTACGACATCAATCTGCCGTTCGAGGAGAAGTCCGTTACCGCACTGATCGGCCCGTCCGGCTGTGGGAAGTCGACCCTTCTCCGGTGTATGAACCGGATGAACGATCTGATCCCTGACTGTAAAATAACCGGAGATATTTTGTATCGGGGAGAGAACATAACAAAATGCGACCCTGTCCTCCTCCGGCGAAAAATCGGGATGGTTTTCCAGCGGCCGAATCCGTTTCCGAAATCCATCTACGACAACATCGCCTACGGTCCTCGTGCCCATGGTACGAAGGATGTGAAAATCCTTGACGACATCGTTGAAAACAGTCTCAAAGGGGCTGTTCTTTGGGATGAAGTTAAGGATCGTCTGCATGAGTCGGCGCTTGGTCTCTCCGGCGGCCAGCAGCAGAGGTTATGCATCGCACGAACACTTGCCGTGAATCCTGACGTGATCCTGATGGATGAGCCGTGTTCGGCCCTTGATCCGATCGCTACGACAAAGATAGAGCAGCTGATCCTGGATCTCAAAAAGAATTACACCGTGATTATCGTGACCCATAATATGCAGCAGGCTGCACGGATCAGTGACATCACCGGGTTCATGTACCTGGGTAAACTGATCGAGACGGGAAAGACCGAGCTGATCTTTTCCAACCCTCAGGAAGAGCTAACTGAACGCTACATCACCGGGAGATTTGGATGAACGATTACTTCCATTTAGAACTCGATGCCTACAAAAACGAAGTGAACTGGTACGGGCGTTTTTCCCTCGCCCTGCTGAAAAACTCGCTTCTGGCATTTGAGTCGACCGATCTCATGATCGCCGCGGATATCATCCGGCAAAAAGAGTATGTGAACAATCAGTATGAGATCCTGAATGAACGGGGTATCCTGCTGATAGCTCTGAACCAGCCGATGGCAAAGGATCTTCGAACGATCTCGAGTTGTATGGACATCGTGACCTCCTCTGAGCGGGTCGGCCGCTACGCAAAGGACATCACCGAACTTGTCGTAGCGAGCATCCCGGAAGAGATCCCGCCTGATCTCCACAAAGAGGGCGAGGCAGCGATCTCGATCCTTGATGCCGTTTATACCGCGTTCGAGTCGGGAGATGCCTCCAGAATGAACGGATGTGCACAAATCGAGGAGGAGATCGATACGCTGTATGCCGCTCTCTATAAAGAGATCGTCACGGCGATGGAAGAGGGCAGCATGACGATCCCATTCGGGAGCGCCTGCCATATGGTGAACCGGTATCTGGAACGCTGCGGGGATCATGCCTGCAGAATGGCAGAGAAGGTGTATTATATGCAGACCGGCAAACGCGTGCCTCTCGAAGAGATCAGCGAGGAATGATCTCATTAAATATCCTTTTTACTGCTGCCGTGTAATAGAAGTAATAATTCAATGAACCAGATAACCGGATCTGCAAAATGCAGTTCATATGACCGGGAAGAGGTCTGCCGGGCGGTAGAGAACGCAATCGAAGCTGCCGGCGGACTCCCGGATCTCGCAGGAAAAAGGGTACTTCTCAAACCGAATCTCCTCTCGGATGCCGGGTATGAGAAAGCGGTGAGTACGCATCCGGAAGTACTCTATGCAGTTGGTAAACTGGTTATCGAAGCCGGCGGCACCCTCTTGATCGCGGACAGTCCCGGGGCAGGAATATTATATACGCCCCGCGTGATGAAACGCGTGTATCAGAAATGCGGGATCACGCAGGTCGCCGGTGATCTGGGTATCACTCTTTCATATGATACCGGGTTTCAGGAGCGTCCGTTTCCAGACGGGCAGGTGATGAAGCATTTCACGGTCATCGATCCTGCATGCGACGCTGATGTCATCATCTCGGTCTGCAAGTTAAAGACGCACATGTTCACCCAGTTTTCTGGAGCGGTCAAGAATACCTTCGGCGTTGTGCCCGGCCTCGACAAGCCGGTGTTTCATTCCCGATTTCCGGATCCGGCAGATTTTTCCGGGATGCTTGTTGACTTAAACGAACTGGTGAGACCGGAGTTTGTTGTCATGGATGCGGTCATTGGGATGGAAGGGAGCGGCCCGATGAGCGGCGTGCCGCGAAACGTCGGTTACATCCTCGCATCAAAGTCAGTGTACGGGTTGGATGTTACCGCCCAGCGATTGGTCTCTATGGATCCGTTACGGATCCCAACGACCGCTGCCGCGGCTGCCCGCGGGCTGGTCGATCCCGACTGCGTAGCGACTGCCGGCGATTCGGTCATTCCGCTTACCGATTTTGTGTATCCATCGACGTATTATACTCCGTCAAAGAGCACCTGGTTTCGAAAAAATGTGCTTCGCAGGTTCCAGACTATGGGGAAATATTATGCCCCGGCGCCTGTCGTGAAGAAGAATAGTTGCGTCGGCTGCGGGCAGTGCGTGAGGATATGTCCTGTTGGGGCCGCTGTGATGAAAGGACAAAAAGCGTCGTTCGATCATAGAAAATGCATACGGTGCTACTGCTGCCATGAAATGTGTCAGTACCATGCGATCAAAATGAAAAGAAGTGCTGCAGGAAGATTCCTGCATATGTTTTTACGGTGAGTCGGCGGGCCCCGCCGATCTCTCACGTTTTTCTGCGGCAGAAGAACGTGCATGTGTCACGATTACATCTGCCGTCGCAGGGATCCAGGTGAACGATGACCGTGACCCGGGGTATCTCTGCTTTCAGTTCATCTTCGACCTCCTGCAAAACCTTGTGGGCTTCTGAAAGAGGGGTTGCATGGGGCATCATGAGATGGAACTCGACGAATTTGTCGGGCCCTGCTTTTCGTGTTTTGAGACTGTGATAATTGGTATAGGCGTTTTGATGTCTGCAGATGATATCACATATCTTTTCCACATCTTTTTTATCGAGGCTTTGATCCATAAGATCGCTGAATGAGCGTTTGATGAGGGAGAATGCTTCACGCAGGATAAGCAGTGCAACGAGTATGGCGATGACCGAGTCGAGGAATCTGAGTCCGGTTATTTGAATCAGAATAAGCCCGGCAACAACTCCGACAGAGGTGAACACATCGGTCCTCAGGTGCCAGGCGTCACTTTCGAGGGCAATGGAATCGGTGGCTTTTGCCACTTTCATCAGTTTTTGCGATACAATGAAGTTCAGGCAGGCAGAAACTCCCATCACGATCATACCGATGAAGAGAAGATTCGTTGAAAGGGTATCGCCGCCGTAGATCAGTTTGTTCACAGCTTCCCAGATGATGATGCCTGCAGCAAGGATGATGAGCAGTGCCTCGATGAGACCCGATGCATCTTCATATTTTCCGTGACCGAATGCGTGATCGGTGTCTGGAGGCAGAGCGGATTTTCTGACAGAGAAGTAGGCGATAAAGGAGGCGAACAGGTCCATTCCTGAGTGGATAGCCTCAGAGATTATACTCACGGAACCTATACTTAGGCCGGCGATGAGCTTTGCTATAGTTAGAAAGGCATTTGAGAGTATGGAAAGACGTGCAACGTTTTGTTTGGCGGTATCTTCGGACACGATTTACTGTAGTATTGTTGAACGGAAGTACCCAAAAGGTATTCGTACGGCATGTGAAAAATTATGTCCCACGTGCGCTGAAAATATGCATATATCGGTACTATCATCAGCACCCAAAATTATTTAAACAGGAGTTACGCGGTGTTGGTGTGGCTCCGATTTGGGAAGGAGTTTGTTGGGTGTGGATAGATGAGAAAAACCAACCGCGAATCGGCGCGAATCCCGCAAGCCTTTGGCTTGCTCCCAGAATCGGATTTGCTAATCCTCACTTGAACACGGCGGGCATCTCGCAAGTCTATCGACTTGCTCAGCTAAGATCGTCCGCTTTCAGCGTCCAATCCGCTATCGCCGCGCCGGTTCATCCCTCATCGGGAACGTTCGGGCAAATCCTGTCGCCGCCCCAGCGGCTCCCGATAATAAGTTCACCTCCTCTTTTCCATGAAAAAATTCTCCAGATATTTCTCTCACAGGAGGCGCTGGGGCGCCGAAAGGATTTGCCCGAACGCTCCCGATGAGGGGCGAGCAAGACAGCGAAGCTGGATTGCGAGAGTGAGGAATAGCAAATCCGATTCGCTCGCCCGCAGGGCGGATTTGCGCCGATTCGCGGTTGATTTTTTTATGTTTCTACACTAAGTTTTACACGAAATCGAAGTACATCTCACAAGTACATCCGTTTTTCGGTTAATATTCCACCGCGTAAGTCCTATGTAAAAAAAAGTATTCTTCTGCTCTGCTCACTTCGCCGGAAGAAGTGCAAAGGAAACGGTCAGGGTGGAACCGTTGAGGACAGCGCTCGTGCTTTCCACATCACGGCCTGCTCCCTCGGCAAGTATTGCCGCCATAAGCGAACAGATTGGGCAGCCGACCATGGTGCAGCATTTTGGAGACTGGGCCTGCAGGGCGAGACAGGTTTTTTTCATTGCAAACCCGTCAAGAGTTATTATCACTGATTTGTCGGTCGTTGCAACGGTGACCTTTTCTGCAAGTGAAAGCGTATCGTTCATCACTTCAGAGATGCAGGTACCAAGCTGGGAGACATCGCCGGTAGGAACGACGAGAGCGTCGTCTGATTTCAGTTGACGCATCAGGGGTCCCGCCATGGCATGATATTGGACTCCGTTCCAGCCGCCTGCCGAGACAAACGTTACATCCTTTGAAAGCTCCGGGACCCGTCCCCCGGTGACCGGATTGATCTGGACATACTCACCTGAAGGCAGGAGGCGGTGGATGGTATTGCTCGTGACACCCAGATCCGCGAGGATCGCGGCAAGGTTGATCGTTCCGGCGATCGGCAGTGTTTCGGTAAGTTTTGCCGGGAGAGGGCGCCGGTCGGCGAGGGTCAGCAGAAGGATACCCGTGATCAAGAGCATGAACCCTGCAAGGAGAAGAAGGGCGCTGGTCATATCGCCGCGGTTAGTGAAGATATATGCCGTAAAGGTCAGGACGGCAGCGAGAAACAGTACGGTCGGTGCGAAGTATACCGATGTTATCAGTGATGGTTTGAGTTTCATTTGTTTGTTCCCTCAACTTCTTTTTTCAGACGATATTCTCTGACGAAAAGGATATAGATGACCGCGAGAGTGAAGAGGACCGCGGTCAGGACAGGAGCGGCGACCGAGAGCTGGAGCGCGAAGATGCCGCCCGCGATCCCTGCTGCGGCTGCCGCAAGAAGCATGCGGAGCCCGGTTTTCACGCCGGATGCGGCGAGGAGGGTCATAACGACGCAGAAGATCAAAAGACCTGCGGCTGCCGGGTGACCTGCAGTCAAAACGAGCGGGAATCCCGTTGCTGAGAGGAACAGGATGCGCTTTTCCAGCGGAAGCGGGATGAAGGTGCAGAGAACGAAGGCCGCACCGATAATGCCCGCAATGATCCGCTGGTCGTTTGAGGCGCCGGCGACGGCGATGACTGCCGTGATGATCGCGGGGATCTTAATGTTCATCAGATCATCTCCACGACATCTGCTCCGGCAAGGGTAAAGGCGTTACGGATCTCCGCTTCACGCGGAGTGCCGGCGGAGCCGACGACAAAAACCGTTGCATGCCGTTCATTCTTGTGTGTCTCATGTATGAGGTAGGTCATATGACTCAGGTCTCCGTGTGCCGCTGTGACATAGGTGATATGCGTTTCATTTTCGAGAGAAGCTGAGATGTTTCGAACGGTGCGTTCAAAGTCGGTCGGGTATCGGCCGGCATACAGCCGGATAAGTCCCTCGATGCGGCGCTCCTGATCTGACAACTGATGACCGCGCTCTGTGCTTCTTCTGATAACGGAGGGGTGACGCAGCCTGTACAGATATTCGGGCGCATAGATGGTCCCAGCCTCTTTAAGCATCGCGATGATCTTGTCGCTCTCTCCGGAGCGGATCGTGTCGAGATACATGGCGCCCGAAATGAAGATCACCGGATACTCCTCACCAGTTTTGAGGTTTTCCAGAACGCCGACGACCGTTTCGGCAAAATGCAGGCAGAGCTCCTCTGAAGCGCCCCTTTGAGGAAGATCGATAAGGAGAGCAGGAAGACCGCCGGATGCATCCATTCTCAGCCGGACATACAGCTCCTGATGTTTTCCTGAGAGTTTCCAGTCGAGATCCCGGATACTGTCCCCCTCGGAGTAGGGGCGCATGGTCCTGGTGTCGAATCCTGCGATGAGGGCGGGGCGGTCATACTCCTGTGCACTCCACCCGGCCCCGTGACCGACGGCATGATGGGTCGCAGCGATGCCGGTCGGATACATAGTGAGCTTCGGCTGCTCTGCGTCACGTCCGACAAGGAGCGTGCTCATGAAAAACATATCGCTGCAGGTGATCCGGACCCCCTGGAAAAAGGAGTCGCCGATCACCGGGAGGTTGAGCGAGTAAGATGCCCGGCCTTCGGTGAACCGGGGAGAGCCTGCAGTGAGAACGGCCCCTGCCGGGAACACGTCTTCGAACGAAGCGGTCAGATGTTTTGTGACGGCAGTTATCGAGGATCTGATGTTGACGATGGAGCTCTGATGCAGGATGGTTTTGTCAGCATCACGGGTGACGGAGAGGGAGACGGCAAGGCCGCGAAGTTCGGTCTGGAAGATGAACGCCCGGACTGCAAGAAAGACCAGGATCCCAAGTCCCGCAGCTGCAGCTTCTCCAGCGTTCATCATCCATGCATAGACAAAACAGACCAGGCAAAAAAGCAGGAGGAAGCCGGTCAGCAGTGTGGGACGCATGGATCATCTCACCGGGACGGTCCCAAGGATCTCAGCAATTATCTTCTCGATCGATACTCCGCCGAGTGCCGATTCGCGTTTGAGGATGATGCGGTGAGCGAATGCAAAAGGAGCGATATATTTGACATCGTCGGGAATAACGTAGTCACGACCATAGATCGCGGCACATGCCATTGCGCTCCGCAGGAGAGCAAGGGATCCACGCGTGCTGATGCCGAGCCTGACATCATTGTGGTGTCTGGTGGCTTCGACGAGATCGCCAATGTAGGAGAGGATGTCGTCGCTTGCATAGATTGATCTGACCGTCTCCTGCATTTTCAGGATCTCGGTCGGGTCACTGATGAGTGGGGCATCGAATATGTAGGTATTTAAATCGAGACCGCTGCCCATACCTTTTCTGAGAACGGAGACTTCGTCCTCGACATCCAGGTGTTTGATCCGGTAACTGAGGGTGAACCGGTCCTTCTGCGACTCGATGAGGTTGAAAGTACCTTCCATCTCATACGGGTTCTGGGTCGCGATGACAATGAACGGTTCTGGGAGGTGGATGGTTTTATTGTCGATCGTTACCTGACGTTCGGCGAGGGCTTCAAGGAGAGCACCCTGCGCCTTGGGCGTCATCCGGTTGATCTCGTCAACGAGGAAGAGATTGGAGAAGACGGGACCTTCCGAGAAGGTGAAGGTATTCTTGTCCTGATGATACTTTTGGACGCCGATAACGTCCATTGGAAGGATATCGACCGCACCCTGCAGGCGGCCGAATTTGCCGCCGATGTTCTGCGCAAAGAATTTACACAGCGTGGTCTTTGCAGTTCCCGGGACCCCTTCCATGAGAAGAGCGCCATCACTGAGAAATGCAATGGTCAGAAGATCCATCAGGTCGTCATACCCGATGATGCATTGATGCAGTCGTTCCTTCAGCTGTTCATGAAATGTGTGTATGTTATTAAGGTTCTGCGCGTCTGTCATTGATGGAGTCTCCGTATGCCGATCACGGCTGCAAGGATGAAAAGAATGGTTATGAGGATGGTCCCAAGAGCAGGGTATCTGTGCATCGTCTGAAGAAGAGGACAGAGTCCGCCGCCAGAGGTCGTTGCAGAGTTGGTCTGGTCAATTATGAGGTCCTCCTCGAGAAGGGCATTGATGACCTGCATATTTTCGGTGTTTGTACGCACAAGCATACTGTTGATGAAGACCGAGGGATCAGCAATGACAATGACACGACCATTACCTATATTTTCTGATGCGATAAGGGAATAAACTTTCAGTGATTCGTTGCTGTCAGGGATGTTGTTTGCATTGGTGTCTATCCATGAGAGATAGGATGTTGCGGCGATGATGTCGCCGCCGGTGAGGTAGCCGGGGTAGTTGAAAGTGAGTGTCGTGACATTGGATCCAAAAAGGTCACCAACGACCGTCCCTCGGAAAATTCCCATGTCTTTGTACTCCATGCTGGTGGACCGGACCTGTTCATTATGGACACGGATGGAACTCGCTATCTGTTCAAGGAAGATGTTGGCATTTCCGCTTTGGTCGGCAATAATGACGGTGTTGCCCTGATAGATGTAGTCTGCAAGGCCGGTAAAGTCAGTGCCGGGTGCGATGATCAGGAGCGTGCCGCCCGACTCCGCAGAGCGGAGATCATCATAGCTGTAAACAAATTTTTCATCGGCTGCCAGTCCGAAGAAGTCGGAGGTGCCGTTCCAGTTGATGTTGTACCGGCTGTATTCGTCGTCGGTCGTGGCAAACTGTGCGGTCACTATCAGTCCGGCAACGAGAAGGAGGAGGAGGGCTATGATGACTCGTTTTTTCATGCGTTTTCTTTCAGGATCCGGGTCGCAAGCTCAGTGAGGCGTGCGGTGTCTTCAGGTGTGGAGCGGGGGGAGTAGCGTACCTTTTCGTAGAGGGTGACATACTCAAGGAGCAGGGGGTCCGGATTTTTCTTGTCAATGAGGTCCCGGGGTGAGAGGGCTTCGCTTTTCATGATGCCGCGATTTTTGGCGATGGCCGATGCAATGAGTTTGTACTGCCCGGCCGGGCCGGCATCTGAGGGCAGGCTGACAGGTTGTTGCGGTTCAGCAGGCTTTACCGAAGGTTCAGGTGAACGAACAGGTTCAGGAGCCAGGACGGGTTTTTCCAAAACTGCCTCAGGTTCTTTCCTGAATGCCGGGACTGCAACGAATTCCTCTTTTTCCCAGTTCATTGGGGAGACCTGGTCTGCCGACCCAGAAGATGTAACGTTCAGCGGGTCGTTTTTGACGCCGGTACTTTTTTCGCGGCTGCTGCGTTTTTTGATGACGAAGATGCCTGCTCCGATGCCTGCTGCGCAAACGATGACGATGACCAGAATGATCATACCTGCGCCATTATCTCCTTCAGGAGCCTGCGTCCCGGTTGGGATGATGACCTCAGGTGTCGGGGCCGTTTCCGTTTCGGTCGGCTGGACCGGGGTTGCGGTGGCGACGGTCTCTGTCGCGGTCGGCGACTCGGTTGGAATAAGCGTTTCCGGAGCAGGGAGATCAGCTATCTGCACATTCAGCGATTCGATTGCTGTTGCGGCGCGGGTTATCTCGGCAGAGATCATAGCGGGATCCCCGCCGCTCTCCAAGGCATCGACCGACGTCTGGAGGCCGGTTATGATGACGGTGAGGTCGTCGGTGATCGTGAGCGGGACCGCATCGGCGATGAGCTCGTCTCTGATGAGGATAAGTTCATCGATATGCGTTTGAAGCTGGTCACGGGTCACGGATAGATCCTGGGCACCTCCAACAAGGGAAGCGGTCGCAGTTTCCAGTGAAGCTGATATATTTGTAAGATCAGTGAGGCTCTGCTCAAGGATGAGGATATCGGAGCTGAAGGATTCCTGGTCGTTTTTTGCCCATGCAAGCGTTGAAGCGAGATGATCTTTGACTGCAGTAAGATCGGTATGTGCCGTCTGCAGGGTCGAAAGAACGGAAGCTTTGTCGGCATCAGGATAGAGAAGCTCGGAACCTGCAGTCTCCAGACTGTTTTTTATCCTGATGAGATCCTGGACATCGGCGGATGCAAGTGGAGTTCCCGAGAGTGCAGTCTGTGCGGCGTCAAGATCGACCGCGATCGTCAGAATTTCGGCACTTGATGCTGCGGGCGTCCCGGCGATCATAGCCTTAGCCGTCAAGTTCAGATCATCGGCGACGGCAGAAAGCTGCTCTTCGATGCCGGCATATGGACCGATTCCGGCGGTCACATTCTCAATTGGTTCATCGGCCATTGCATAACCGCATATCCCTCCCGCGAGGAGAAGTGTCAGGATCAGCAGCATAACTGCAGGTTTCATATCGAGCCCCCGCTCATCGGCTCAGGAAGATGTGTCAGGATCAGTGTGGATTCATTTTTCATAATAGCCCTCGATTATCTGTTTGGAGAGGATTTCCAGACGCTGTATCTGGTCCGGACCCGCCGAAACATTCGCATAATGAAGATACTCATATGTTGTTATAAACTCTTGGATTTTCTCTGCCGGGGAAGGAATCGCTGCTAAGAGTTCTCTGGGGGTGAAGACCGCGACGTTTTCGATTTTGGCGACGGCCGCAAGGACGGCAGCGGTCTTTTTGTAGATGCGGCGGAGCCGATCCGGGTCGGTGTCCTCTTTTTTGAAGATGCGGGTGCGGATTTTTTCAACGGTGCTCGGAGCCGCCGGCTTATTTCCAAGGATCAGGGGCGGAGCTTCGCCGGGAACCGCTTTGGGTTTTCGATTTCTCACAAAGCGGATGATCAGGACGAGGAAAACACCGCCGGCGACGACGAGAAGGATGTAGTAGATCGTCGGATCTAGGATCATAACAGGATACAGGTCGCTCATGCTCTCGTCAAGCGGGAACGACGCGTCGTCGAAGACGGCGTAGAAGGCATAGCCTCCGTCGATCAGCTCCGCAGACACGTTCCAGATGCCGTTTGTATTAGTGATGCCTGTTCCGATGTTGATGTGATCTTCGGAGTAGACAGTGACGGGTGCTCCGACGACCGGGATGTCGTCTTCGGTTCGAAGAGAACCGTAGAGGGTGAGCAGGCGGTGTACTTCGCCGGCGGTCTGGTCAGCTTTGAGGATGGTAACGACCGAGGGCTTCGAAAGGATGGTGATGTAGACCGGCTTTGAGGTGATACCGCCTGACTGAACAGTGACCGCATGGATGCCTTCGGAGATCTGCCCGACGGTGAGTCGTTTAGCATAGCCTCCGGTGGTGTCAGTTGATACAGTCCCCCAGTGCGTTGTGTCCCAGTAGATGTCAAGGGAGGGGCGGGTATTTCTCGCGATACCTGACACTGTGATGGTGTCGCCGTAGGAGGCGATGCCCGGATCAACGGAGAGAGTGATGGAACCGGAGGTGTCTGTTGTGGTGCCTGAGGTGTCAGTGATGATAATGTTCCCTTCTGCATCAGTCGTGACGGTGATCTTTCCCGAGGTGGCAGCGGTGATGACCTGATTGAGCAGCGGTATGGATGCCTGAAGCTGGGTCGCGTCTAATCCATAGTATGCGGCGATCTGCAGCATGATCTCGGCAGACCCGGCATAGTTCTGAGCAGTTAAGGCGAGTTCATTGTTGATGAGTGTTGACTCGGCTGCGAGCTGATACAGTCCTGCGGTGTTTCCTTCGGATGCATACTGCTGTTTGAGATCTTCGATCACATCAAGGCGAACCGAGTCTTCCTGGACGATCTGGATGGAGGTGCCGAGGGCGGATGATTCCTTGCGGTACTGATTGATGTCGGTCTGTGTCAGCTTGATCTTGCCGACGTTGGTGCCGAGCCGGCTGACGGTGTTTTGATACGCGGCGAGATAGCGTGCGGCATACTCGGGGTCATTGAGATAGAGCTGGTAGATCGCGTCATAAGAAAGACCTATGATGT
The DNA here is from genome assembly GCF_030655665.1 of Methanocorpusculum sp. NCBI lineage: Archaea > Methanobacteriati > Methanobacteriota > Methanomicrobia > Methanomicrobiales > Methanocorpusculaceae > Methanocorpusculum > Methanocorpusculum sp. The sequence goes on from NZ_JAUSPQ010000010.1 coordinate 32,542, forward strand.
CTACCATGAGAGGAAGGATGGTCTCTGCCTCTTCGGTGGTCATGACGGCGATCGTGGATGGGTCAGCGTGGTCGGAGGTGTTGGTGTTTCCCTCGGCTGAGTAGAGAAGCGTGCCGCTCCCTGCAAGCAGCACTATCAGCAGGACAGCGGCAATGACGGCAAGTAATGCGACCGCTGCAGCGGGAGTCGGTTTCATTTTGCAATGATCTCCACGATTTTGATGATGATGATGACTGCAAAGATGCCGACACCGGCGATGCCGATCAGGCGCTGCCAGCGTGCGCTTTTGGGCCGCAGTGTCGTTACCACAAGGAATTCGGTTATGATCAAAAAGCCGATGAGCCAGAGAACGAAGAAGATCTCGATATTGATGGTCCGGGCGAGGATCATGATCGCAACAACTGTGCCCATCCATGCAAGGAGGAGGAGCGCTGCGGTCTGAGTCTTCGCGGGAGCCATGGGTAGTTAAGTGGTTTTGTTTTGGAGAGGGTAATAGGTTTTGGTTCGCGGGTCGGACGCGAAGCGGCCGACCTTAGCTGAGGCGGGCTGACCCGTAGGGGCGGCCTCAGCTGAGCAAGGCTTTGCCTTGCGACCAAACCATAGGTTTGCGATTAAGCGAGTGAAACGAAGCGGAGAGCCAGCCAAAGGTTGGCGAACATCCGAGGGCTGTTAGCCCGACGCGGTGGAGTATCCTATTTCCGAGACCCATACACGTTTCCAGGTAGTTCATCTTCATCTGCAGCAGAACATACCATATCTGAAATGAGTGATTGCCATGAGAATGAAGACCGAGCAGGGAGTGAGAATGGGAGATAAAAAAAAGAGTTGGTTTGGTGGGTTTAGAGGGATTTAGTTTAGAGTGGACACATGAGATGGGTAATAGATGTTCGATACCTCCACTTTCAGGTCACCGAGCACAAACCCAAAGTGGAGGGGGGCCGGTTTCCCGGCCCTCACTTTCTTTCCATTTTCCGGCGCTCTTCCTCCAGTTCCTCTTCATGCCATTTGTTCATTTCCCGGTTGATGATCCGGCGCTGGAGTTCGGCGGGTTTGATGCCCTCTTTTTTTGCACGGAGATAGAACCACTGCTTCTTTTTCATCGGGAGCCGTGTGGTGATCTGTCCATTGTATTCGACGGGCGTTTCCATGATGACCTGTTTCATTTTGAGACAGATCCGGGTACTTGGTTCTTCATTGACCATGTTATGTCCTTGTGGTGTTCTCTTTGGAACAATGCCTGCGTAAGGCAGGTTATTCAATGTCGATTCATGCCGATTGACCCAGCGGCATGCCTTTTTTGTCGAGAGAGGGACAGAGTACCCTCTTCGTGTTTTCCGTTGACCGGCACGATTCCCGCGCCGGCATGTTCATTCAGGGAATGAAAAAAGGCTTCAGGGTTCACCCGTGGCAGAGGGATTAGTATGCGTGATACCTGACTCCATGCTCCTAGCAGCTTGCCGTCCCGCAGGACTCGTGCTCCGGGCTAGCCCCTGCCTTTTTTCATTTACCTGATGTTGTTAATACTTAGTTGGTTTTTTAGATATTTAATGGTTATTTTTTGCGTATTACGATAATTTTATGAGTATTTGTCTGTTTTAGTGTTGAGATTCGTTCTAAGAGGTTATAAACCCCAGACCGCGCGGTGCGATAATGCCCCCTGGTGTGTTTGAGAAGGGGTGCTCAGTGAATGGGAAGGGGGTTAAGCATTGTTGCAAATCTAGTTTTGGTATTTAAGATTTTTGGTTTTTTGGGAGTGGTGTTTTTTGGGGGGTCATTTCGTGTTGGAAGGGGGAGCGTGGTGGACGCGCAAGAGGTATGACGAGAAAAAGAGCGGGTCGAGGGGTGATGTGGCGAAGCGGTAGTGATCATGGGCGATGCGGAGTGGATGTTCTTGGTGGGTGAGGAGGTGGGATGCATGTGGATACAAAATACATCTCATATCTCCCAATCCTATTTTTGATACTGGGGTGCGGAGCGGCCCGCGGTGGAGTATCCTATTTGTTGGGGCCCCTATACGTTTCAAAGTAGTTTGTCAGAAGCGAAGAATTCAGATAGAACTTCCTTTCAAAATACATCCCTAATTACCTATTATATTTTCTTGATCTGGGTTGAACCCGGGTGCGGGGAGGTGACAGCAGATTGGACACGGAGCGGCCCATAGTGGAAATATCCTGTTTTCGGAGTTCATTGAGAGGTTAAGTTGGTTCATCTGTGGTTAAATATCCCTACTGATAAGAACTGTGCGTAAAGTATATGGTTTTTAATCTCATCTATTTTGATTATGAGTGATATTGAATTGAAAACATTATATGCTGAAATTCGGCAAAAAATATGTCCTGAGAATTATGCTACCCGGACAGAAAACCCAATCGTATTTTTGGTTGGTGCAGGGATTTCCGTTAATCCTCCCTGTAATTTATCTATCTTTCCTCAGATGGAGTGTATCTCTAAGCTCTCATCACTGCAGCAAATTAGTGGTGATCTTATCATTAACCGGGTAAGACCGGAATTCTTTTTTCAGATTCTGCAACATCATCAAGGTCAAGAGCGGGGGTTTCTGCCCTTACGCGTACTGGATACACATTATGCAAAACAGAGGGGTTGTATTATCTGCCCAAATGCGATTCATTATTTCCTTGCACATATGCTTTCACTGGGACATATTGTTGTCTCCACTAATTTTGATGGGCTTATTGAAGATGCATATTATAATTTAAATGGGAAAGCGTTAATAAATGATAGCTGTCTCATATATGATAATGAATTAGACAGGATAAGCAAAAAACCTCAAGATGCAAATGGGTGTCTAATTAAAATTCATGGCTCGTTTTATCGTCCGGATGGTGCAGATACAAAAGATTCAATCGTCACTTTGCTTTCCCAGCATATGAGTAATGCCGTAGAACACAAGATCAATGTCATCCATGTTCTCAGAAAATATGATTGGATCGTTTTAGGGCACAGTCTAAGGGATGAGTATGATATATACAAGGTTCTTTCTTCAACACCGGATCAGTTTACAAACGGGATATACTGGATAAAGCATAATTCTGATCTGAATTTTTCAGGGATGATCACAAAAGGGGCATCGGTATTTTTATCGAAATGGAATGCACAACCACCTGCCACTCAGTCCTGGAAAGATGTGTCTGCTAATAATATGTATAAGATTCTCCATGCGTATGGAGATAAAAGTGTTTTGCTGGAAATCAATACAATGAAATTTATAGAAAATTTATGGAAATGTATTGGTCTTCAGTCCGATTCTAATTGTACGAATCTGAGCGATGATAACCAAACAATGTTTGCTCCCTGCATATCTCACCCGGACTCACACCGATTATGTATGGATATGAACCAAGGTTGTGATACGAGGCTGAATATTCAGAATTATACGAAGTCTATCATTGATGAGTGGTATTCATCCTTAACTAAAGTTGAAGAATTGAATATTTCTGCAGAAATACTACAATATTGTAACAAATCTGAATATGATATTGCGGCATGCAATCTTCAAAAGAGAGCAATAAATTTGGAGTTCATAGACTCGGATCAAAGATTACGTAACGCTAGACTGGATATATGTGATGCGAAATGTGCGTATAAGTGCGGGCAGCGACATTTCCAGCCATCTCTTATTAATGAAGGTATAGAGAAAGCAAAAAATTCTTTAGACGTATTTATTAAACAGGGAAACTTGGATGAATCTATATATACACGAAGTGTCCTTGCGAATCTCTATCGATTGAATGGTAACTTAGATCTGGCATTTAAACAGGAATCTATTGCAATTCAGGAATGTATTCAGTTGCTGAATGTAAAACCTGAGACTGTTGACGATCTTGCTGAATCACTGAGGCATCTTGCACTTACGGTTATGACTGCACTTCCGGATATTCCTCCTTTAACAGATTTATCACAAAAGAAGGAATTAACCGGATTGCTGGAGGCCTGCAGTAATCTTTGTTTACTGAGTCTTACCATCTATGGAATGAGGGGAAACCAGAGGGGAGAACGCGGCTCGAATCAGACCAGTAATGTTCTGGGATTGATCTATCTTCGGATGGGGGAGTATCAGAAAGCAAATGACTGTTTTAGTATACATTGCAACGATGCAAATGCATCCAGATTTATCAGAGAAAGTCACCAGGGTTATCGGAATTTGGGATTGAGCCAGTTGGCTTTGGCGCAGGAAATGACCTCTGACAAGCAGCTTCATTGTAAATACTGTAATGAGGCAATATCAAGTTTTACCAACTGTCTTCGTTGTCTGGATATTCGTCCTGAAAATGCTGATATCCAGTTCCAATGGAAGGATAAATCTCTTCAACTGAATTCTCTGTACAATTATTTCAAGTGTCTTGTGCTATGTTGCGGTCCTAAAGATGTGATTGCAAGAGTTTCATCCTGGCTTAAAGAGTATACGGATGAGGTGAAACTTCAACAGATTATTCCAAAAGATACCTGGCATGAGCAGTGCAGGCTTCTCTCAATTCTGTGTTTGGCTGAAGATGATGAATCAACGGCACAATATTACGCGGAAAAGGTGTCTGAAATTTATCGTTTAAAATGGGATGAAATGTTGAAACACAAGTTCGGCAGACAAAATTATCAGGAGAGTCGAAAATTAATCCAACTGCGGAATCTGACGGGTTTTGATTACGAATCATTGAAAAACGTTGACGTTGTCTGGTCTGGGTCTTTTGATGTCTCTAAGATAACAACTGAGCTTAATGATGTCTACAGGAAAGTTTCAGATTATTTAGATACAATACGTTAATCGTGATACGCTTGTATTGTATAGGAACGATATTTTGATAGGCCGATGACGGGGAAGATGATGTTATAGGTTTCGGATGAGGCGGCTTCACCATGATCAACATAAGTGGATTATGTTATTCTGCCGGCGTGCGCTTTTTGATCAAAGTATCCTTTCGACATAGAACGTGATTATGATCAGAAAACTGATGAGCCAGAACAGAAAGAATATCCCGATATTTTTGATTCATACAAGGTTCAAGATTGCGGCTACTGTTCTCATCTATGCGTGGAAACGGACCGCGGACATGAGGCAGGGGGCATTCACAGGAAGGGGGGAAGGGAAAGAGAAGGAGCTGGAGATGCGGGGTCCTTGAGTACCAAGATAGGCATTTTGATGGTGTGGTGTTGTAACGAACACGACTTGTCCAGTCCATGTTTACTTTTGCGTATTGAAACTTGCAGCGGGAAAATATTCTGTCCCGCAGTCCAGAGATGAGGAAAACACTATTTTCACCGAGGATTTCCAGAAGGCGGTAACGTATTCTTTCTTTGAATGAAGGGAGGTTGCGTCATTCTCTGGTTTCAGGGTGCATGAATCAATCGTGAGCACATTTGATGCTGAAGTTGTCGGTGATTTTGTATGTACAGCATGGATTTTGATCGATGTGCAGATATCAATTCCTTTCTTTTTCAGCAGGGAGAAGAGGGATGGGAGGTGAAGAGAGGTGAATATTTTTTCGCTGAGGGAGAGAGGTGCAATTGGGGTAGTTTTGATAGTGTCAAAGTCAGGTAATATAATAGCCCGTAGCAAGCCTTTATTGTCTATACCATTCATTAAAATTTATGAAACTACGGATGATTAATTGTGCGCTTCTTAAGAGGATACTACGTTATAACCATATTTCAGTCTCCGAAGCAATAATCGCACTAATCATCTGTATTGTGAGTTCAATCTTATTAAGTATAATTTCATCGATAATTAGTTTATTAATGGAGAATAAATCTGAAAAATTAGTTATATTCATATTGATTTCGATTATAATTTTCTTACTACTTGCTCTTTATGTTCTGAAACTTGGAAAATTAGGTGAGCCTATATTATACATAGATAATACCCCCATTATCTCAACTCTTAGTTATTTAGTTTTTAGTAAGGAACGAAAAGACTTCAATACTTTTGCAATTTCTGATCTTACGATTACTTTTAACTTGGATAAACCATTCTCTGTAAATAATAACCGACAGTATAAAGAGTCCATAACCTACCAGTTTGCCGGTAGGAATAATTCGTCTAAATCTATAGATGAGATGATATTTTATTTGATCTCTCCTTTATGTGAAGGATTTGATACCTTAGATTATAAAATCAGTAAGCCAACTAATTCATTTATACCGGAGCGTGTTCCCGCTTCCTATACTATAATTACAATGAAGAAAACAATCTTGAAAGTAGGCATTCCATTTAATGATGTTTTGAAGTCTGGAGAGTCATTAGCTCCTACCGAGACATTTAAGTTCGATTTTATTCGAGAAGAGACAACAGACAAACCAAGTTTCAATGGGTATTTATACTGCATTGATCCAAAGAATTACTCAAAACACACTGAAAATTTGACGATTATTATCCACATATATGACGAAAAATATGAATATACTCCAGTTAATATATATGAATTTGATCGTTTTGATGGAAGACATAAACTTCTTAAACAAGGGACACTGCATTGGGACGCCGATAATGCATGTTGTTCATTTGTGTATCAGCCCCACATGATAAATCCATATGTATTTTACGGATTTATGGTGAAAAAACAGCATTCTATTATATAATTATTATCTCAATGAGTCAATATCAAGGTAACCCCTCATTTTTATGTAAACTTTTATGAGACTCGTGATGTTATCCTGCAGCTTTTCTTTCAGGCTACAACAAACCTATGCTGGTGTAATCTGAATTTGACAGTTAGTGGAAATGCCACATAATGAATGCCCCTGAGCATTTTTCAAAAGCCATGATAAACTCTCTCGCGAGTCACTTACTTTTCAGAATAAATCTTCAATGTATCACATATTTTTCTAATTATGGGGTGCGGGAGGGCGACTCCGGCGCGGAGCCCGACGCGGTGGAGTATCCTATATGCCGTTGCCCCCATATGTTTCCGGGTAGTTTGATGGAGATGGAATATTCAGATATTACGTATGCGGTGTTGGGGTGTAGATCCAATTCGGGAAGTATTAGATCATGATCATACTCCCAAACCACTTCCCTCTCATACCCCCCCAATCCCTTCCGTTCTGACTATTCAACAACAGATTCGCTAAGCAGGACGTTAACGCGAGCCTTGAACATAAGATATTTCCACCGCGGGACGCTCCGCGCCAAAGTCGCGTCCCCGCACCCCTTAATCAGAAAAAAGGAAAGAGATGTGGGGGAGCATATTTGCCAACTGTCAAATTCAGGGTGTAACTCGTGAATATTTTGCGACAGAGGAGCCAAGTGAAACGTTAACATGATCCTTGGACATAAGATATTTCCTCCGCGGCTGCAATTCGCCCTTGCAACCACCCAAAGCTGCTCGGATGTTGCGACCCGACCAGCCCCCGTTACTGAGCGCGTGCCGGAAAAAGAGGCGGGCTTTTTGTCAGGGAGGCAGGAGGGGGGATCGCGGCGGGGAGCTATGGTGCAGAGGAACGGGTTTTTTTTCGCAGAGTCCATCCGGCAGTATTTATGTGTCGTGAAGGCAGATTAGTATAAAAGAGAATGGGCAGGTTTGTGGAATAGATGACGGAAGAACAGGGTGCGACGCTGGATATTAAGTTTCAACAGAGGTTTTCGAAGAATCTGCTTTCCAATGTGGTGTATTTTGTTCTGAATGTTATTATTGGGCTTGCTCTGGTCCCGTTTTTTTTGGACACGTTGGGACCTGCTGCATATGGGTTGATTCCGCTGGCGACATCGCTCACGAGTTATATCACTATTTTCACAGATGCTGTAAATGGCTCTATTTCACGATATCTTACGATTGATTTACAGCGATCTGATTTTGCCCGCGCAAATGAGACTTACAACACATCATTGTTTGGTATGCTGTTAATTGTGCTCATGTGTGTGCCAATTTCCATCCTAATCGCCATCTCATCTCCCTCTTTTTTTGATATAGGAGATTCTGCAGTAGTTGATGTGGTTCTATTATTTTCTCTGATTTTTATTTCCGTCCTTCTAAGAGCATTCGGCAGCACATTCATGACAACATTGTTTGCCTACAATCGGATGGACTTAAGAAATATAGTTAATATCGTGTACCAGTTGATTCCGGTCATATTAATAGTCAGCATATTTTTGATATTTGGTCCTTCTTTGGTAGCAGTGGGTACATCATATCTATTGGCGGCGGTAATTTCAGTATTTGTATCTTATGTATTTTCAAGAAAGACATGCCCACAGTTAAAAACCAATCATCATTATTTTTCAAAGTTGCGTTTTAAGGAAATGGGGGGGGTGACATTCTGGTTAATTATTAATAGATTCGGGGGTTTGCTCGTTACAAACGTTTCACTGATATTTGTAAATATATTATATGGTGTTGTCGCCGAAACCGGTTATTCTCTTGTTTTAACATTTAACATATTGTTGGTATCAATAGGGAGCCTTATTACTAGTATACTTACGCCAATGATATATTCTTATTATAGTAAGGGAGATATGTCGGGTCTAATAACCTTTTCTAAATTTTCAATAAAAATAGTTGGTCTGCTCATTGCTCTTCCTGTTGGTCTTGTATGTATTTTCTCATCTCAATTTCTTACTCTCTGGGTAGGTAGTGAATATACATATTTAGTTCCATTAATGTGGATTCTAATTATTCCATCACTTCTTGAAGTACAGGTTGCTGCGATCGGTGGAGTTAATATTGCATGTCTTCGGGTTCGGTTTCCAGCGATTTATGCGGTATTATGTGGATTTTTTAATATAGGTCTTATTTTGCTCTTTAATTTCTTGTTTGATATTGGATATTATAATGTCGCTTTATCTTATCTTATTTCAAGAGTTATACTTGGAATTGCAATATATACACCAATATACATAGCTTATATCCTGGGAGCTCCACATTTTACGTTTATAAAATCTATGCTTTATGGATATATATCATTAGCAGGGCTATTAGTTGTGGGTATAATATTCACATCATTCATATCTGTAGATTCACTATTAATGCTAATAATTGCAGGAACTGGATTTTCAATTATTTATCTTCTGATTATTCTTAAACTCATTCTTAAAAAGAATGAGAGAGATCTAATTAGATCATGTATTCCAAAGACTATTGGTAAATTGATACCAGAGTGGATATTGTAACCAATTCTTCAATGTCTTTACTATAAAACGTAGAGTATTTCCCTTTTTTTTGAGTTGATACTTCCATGCATTTCATAATCTGACATAATGATATTTACAGATGTAGATTTCTTCCGTACCCAGCAAACTCGTTACACTATCCAAAGAACTCTTAAGAAAAATGATTGCGGCGAATATCTACTTAAAGATCCAGTGTGGAATCATAAATAATAATTAATCAAAAATCTATTTTTTCATCAAAAACTCCGCCATCTTTAAGTCCATATCACAATCAATATCCACAGAAACGTCTCTCCCCATCACATATGCATAGCACCGCTCCCGATAAAAGTCCCCCCACTCCCGATAATACCTAATCAATGCAATATACATAGCTCCATTGATTCGGTAATACGTATCCAGAGGCTGTCGCAGCTTATCCTTTGCCTCTGGTTTAATGAATCCAACCATAGAACCATCAATCGGCAGCATTCCGCACAACAATGGAGAATGCTCCATTTCAGTTACACCAACTACAGCACAAGCCTTCTTTTGAGTGAAGATATCATAAGCATTCATAATATCTTCTGCAGTCCGCAACGGAGATGTCGGCTGAAGAAGAGCAAATGTATCAAATGTTTTACCGCCTGCTTCATACCAATTCAAATGTAACAAATATTTCCTAAAATAGGGGTTTAAATTGATGTTTACATCATAAAGTATCTATATTTTGATATAGCATCGACAAATCTGCCTTTTTATCTATGAATATTTTCATAAGAACTTCCATCAGCTCATAATCCTCTTCACTGTCAATATCAAGAACTGCGGTATCCTCCATCATGATAGCTGTACATCTCCCATCAAATAATTTATCTGAATTTGAACGAATAAGATACTCCCCATCATAAGCATAGATTGATGCATTCATATCATAAACCACTGGGGCCTGCTGTCTTGAAGTTAGTCCCTGGTTCATGACCAACTCATACCCCCCAGTGACTGGAATTTTTTTGACCTGGTTAAAGTATGGATTACGTCTGGCACTTGTTATTGAAAAAACAACGTCAAAATCTGGTGAATTTTTCTTCATTTCATAAATATTCACAATATCCTGAAGTCTACGAATAGGTGATGTGATGTCAAGATCAATAACCATGTCATGCTCAACACTATAGTGTTTATTACAACGAAGAAGTGCATCTCTAATTACAGCTATTTTCCCAATAGTATCGCCACTGAGTTCTGCCGACCTATCAACTGTGAAAACAGGAAACGCCTTTTGGGAGGTAATCAGACCAAGAAGATCTTGGCTGTCTGAACTTGCACATACATGAATCGTATCCACACCTTTATTTTCTTTGATAAATAAATCGATTGCCGAAAGAGTATAGTAAACTAATGGTTTACCAAGCAGATTTTTTAAATTTTTATTTTTAACGCCTTTCGATCCGGCACGTCCACAGACAGTAAATAAAATGTTCATTCCAACTCACCTAAAGCTAACTTTAATGTATCAAATGCATTATAAATATCATTTTGATTTTTTGTCTCTTTTCCGGTACATAAATCAAGGAAGTAGTTCATTTCAGCGATATATGGGTCATCATTTTTAGTAACTGGATACGGAATGATTTCAATACCATTATCAAAACTAACAGTTTGACTAATGAAATCAACTTTCAAGAGCCCATTCTTGGTGAATAATTCCAGTTGGCGTGTTGCCCTCCTTCCAAAATAATCAAGATGCAGTTCAACAATTTTGTCAGAATATTCGGCAATATAAACTGCAATATCATCACTATCTATGTTCAACTCTGATTTTGTTCCCTTCAAATATGATAGTTTGTTTGGCATTCCAAATAGATATTTCAGATAATCCCATTCATGAATCAGATCAAGACTAACACCACCACCCATTTCCTTATGAGCACTGTAGTTCACCTTATAATCAATATTTTTGCGCCACTCCGGGAGGTATGAGGAGCAAATTGCTCTGGCTGAGTAGACTTTATTCTTTTTTACAAAATCTTGGAGTATAGGGAACACACCGTTATACCGTAGTGGAGCTGCAACATAGTATACAGAATCCGTATTAAGCAGCAATGATTTTAAATCATTTTTCGTATCCATGAACAAAGGTTTTTCAATGAATATATGTTTTGTATGAGAGAGAATCTTGTTTAATGTCTCATAATGTTTGTTCGTCGGGTTTGTAATAAACACAATATCGTAATCATCATTAAGATTCTCATAAGAGGTAAATTCTTTATCAATTATTTTTCCAATATCATCTGAAAGAGGTCTGTGTGTAGTGCGAAGCGTATGAATATCTGAGAGTATTTTTCTCTCTGAGAGGATCTGCACTAAATTATGAAGATGTCTGGTACCAATAGACCCAAGACCTATAAAGCAGATCTTCATATCGTTACAACCTGCCTTCAATTTTATCAATAAGGTTCAAGGTCCGTATATCATCATTCAAAGAGTATAAGGGGTTCCCAACTCCAGACAATAAATCAAAAAAACAAACAATTTCAGCAAGATATGCATCCTCAATTATATTAGATGCATAATTCTGATTATGTTCAAACGAATCATATAATTCAATAGATTCAAATGATTTGGTATCTATGTTATATCTCTTAAGACCCGAAGGTGTTCCATCCCAAAATAAATGTAGGTTTTCTCCGACAATCTCCAGTAAAGAAATGGCTTTTCTTGATACCACATCTATTATCATTACACCTCTATTTCCAGATTCATGTTCCAAGGTCACCAGATATGAATCAGGATACGTAATATCCAGATTACTGATTTTCTTTTTTGAAGTATAACCTACGGATACCGACCTGCCAAAACAATTCAATATCCACGGCAGCTGAATTGCAAATATTTCACGGCAACCGTTCGTTTCCTTCTCACCAACAAAGAATTTTTTGTAACTTTCCCATGGATGCCAGTCAGGAAGATACTGACCAACATGATACATATATTGGAGAGGTAATTTTTCTGAATGCACAATCTCACATATTTTTTGAATCTCTTTACGGTACAATAACGTAGAAGACATGAATATATGCAAATTATGTTGTGCAGCTAATTCACGTAATTCAGTATATCCTGTGTTAATCAAGTTCAGTTCAGTAAATACGTTGATGCTGTTCTCAAGTAATTCTTTGATTACGGTATGGTGCGTAGCAGGAGGGGTGCAGACGAAGGCAGCGTCAACGTTCGTTTCGGCTAAAGCATTTAAAAGAGAGTCAAAACATTTGATGTTATATGCCTCCGATATCTCGTTACGGCGCTTTTCTGAAAACTCAATCCCAAATATAGATATGTTCGGATAATTTTTTTGTACGAGACGTAATCTTCTTTGACCCATTGAACCTAAACCAACAATTAATATGTTCATTCGTGTACCTCTATATCATAGAACTCTTTTTTTAAATCGATCCTGCCGTTATCCAGCCACTCATGCAAGACAGCTAGAATACGCTCAGCTGCGTGTCCATCCCCATACGGATACGCGGCAGACGCAGCCCTATGCAAAAAATCTTCTGACATCGCAGTCTTCATAGCACCTACGATCTCTGACGTTTCAATACTGCAGTTGATCACAGTCTCTGCCATGATTCGTCCCTTCTGCCTTATTCCAAGGTTGACTGTGGGAATTTTAAAGTAGGGTACTTCCAAAATCCCGCTGGATGAATTTCCAATGACCGCCGATGCATGTTTCAGAGCACTCAGATATTTTAAATTTCCAAGAGATGCAACGGTGAGAACATTTGGATGATCTTTTGCATAGGCGTCGATCATCTCATTAATGATCATCCCTCCTTCATCAGCATTGGATTTCGTAATGATATATTTTAGATCAGGGAATGCAGATAAAGCCCGTAACAGCTGAGTGCATTGATCTCTCACATTCTTATTATTGAGCGTCTCAGGATGAAAAGTAACAACACAATACTTTGAGTTTTTAATGTCAATATTCAGGATCGATGCAAGATCCTCTTTTGATAACAGCTCCATTTGTCTGACGTTGTCTATCCCGATGGCTCCAACATTATATACACGATTCGGTTGTTCCCCAAGCTGGATCACTCGTCTTCGGTATGCTTCGCAGCTCGTGAAATGAAGATAGGATAATTTGGTTATGGCGTGTCTGATTGAGTCATCGATTGCCCCTTCAGTCAGTTCTCCGCCATGCAAATGTGCAATAGGAATTTTTGCATTGAGGGCCGCTATGGAAACAGCGAGAGTTTCATATCGATCACCCAGCACAATCAGCAAATTCACAGTGCGTCTGGAAAACATTTCTGCAAAACCCGATATGGCACGTGCCATTGTACTGCTGACATCAACCGCATTCTGTATTGGCGAGAGGATAATGTCCACACGTTCGTCAATGGAGAAACCATCTGCGAGAATTTCCTTATAGGTATTGCCAAATTCACTGCGAAAATGAGTGCCTGTTACAGCAAGAAGGAGATTAAATTCCCCATCCCTTTTAATAAGTTCAGCAAGAGGACGAAGTAATCCCCATTCTGCACGGGTAGCTGTGACCACACAGATCGTTTTCGTCATAATTCAATCAACTCATCCCGAATAAAATCACGAGACGCTTTTTGTCCCAGGACCTCAAACCACTTCATGGGCGATATCCCGTTTCCAGGTCGTTTTACCGTGATATTATCCTCGGTGAATACAGTTCCGGCTTTGATCCCGCATTTAGCAACAATGCTTTTTCTTGCAATATCCCGATTTACAAGTTCTGATCCTGTTGGTTGTTTTTCAGAACTGCCGAGTGCCTGTTCAATATGACGGATCGCCTGAACCATCTGTTTGAGTTCACTCGGTTCAAGGCTTGCTTTGTGATCCGGACCTTCCATTGTTCTATCCAGCGTGAAATGTTTTTCAATAACAACAGCGCCAAGAGCTGCCGCAGCTATCGGCACTTCAATCCCATTTGTGTGATCTGAATATCCAACCGGCAAGTGGAATGTTTCACGAAGGGTATTCATGGCATTAAGGTTGACATCATTATAAGGGGTTGGATATGCCGTATTGCAGTGGAGAAGTGTGATATCGTCTGTTCCTGCATTTTGCAGAATAGTAACAGCTTCGTTGATATCGGACAGACTGCTCATACCTGTTGAAAGAATCACCTTTCTCTTTAAGTTACCGATTCTGATCAGATACGGCAGGTTTGTAATTTCTCCCGAGGGTATTTTAAAAATATCCATCCCGAGTTCAGCCAGCAAATCAATACTGTCAATATCAAACGGGGTAGACATGAAAATAATATCAAGCATCGCAGCGTATAATTTCAACTCTCTAAAGTCATCATATGACAACTCTAATTTTTTAATCATCTCAAGTTGATTTTCGGCGGCTCCGGTTGCAGCTTTCTGATATTCTGCTTTTTCTGCAAAACACGAGACGAGATTTTCAGATACAAAGGTCTGAAACTTGACAGCATCCACTCCCGCATCTTTTGCAGCACCGATCATTTTTTTGGCGAGCTCAAGACTGCCGTTATGATTGACGCCGACCTCTGCAATAATAAATATGTGATTCATGACTCCTCGCGAACTTTACAGGGAACGCCGAATGCAGTACAATTTGACGGCAGATTTCCAAGTACAACACTACCCATCCCAATTGTAGTACTCTCCCCAATAGTCACACATTGTTTTACGCATGATCCGGTCCCAATATGGGTATTATTTCCAACAGTGACAGCTCCGGACAATATTACGCCAGGAGATAAATGAACAAAACTACCAATACTGCAGTCATGATCCACTAATGCACCAGTGTTGATAATTGAAAATCTGCCGATTTGAGCTCCTGCATTCACAACTGCATTTTTCCCAACAAAAACACCCTCTTCGATTATGGCAGATTTCGCAATAACCGCTGATGAATCAATTATTGATGGAAATGAGAATCCAATTTTCTTTAAAGATTTATAGATGCTCTGCCGTTTGGTACTGCACGATGTTGTTCCAACCGCGATAAAGGCGTTGGAATAACCATTATTATAAAATTTCTGCAGATCATCATCTGTACCACCAATCAAAACACCATCAACAGTATCACCAACTTTACCCGGAGAGTCAATAATCACTATGTCTGAATATACGTTAATATCAATTGACGATAAAATAGATTTGCAGTGCCCGCCGCCGCCAACAAGAACTAATTTTTTACCCATCCCTACCGCCAATCAATTTGTCTCTCATTCTCTCCATCTCATCAATCTGGCCCATATCAGACCACTGACCTTCGCTGATCGGATACACGCCAACCGGTTTTCCTGCATCTATACACTTCTGCACGACATCAGTCATATGAATGAATGTATCATTAGGGATTTCAGAAATAAACTCCGACTCTACAACATAGTATCCGGTATTAACCAGATATGATAGTGTTGGTTTTTCCACCATATTCTCAATACGCCCGGCATCATTCATGTAAACAGTTCCATAGGGAATCGTGATCTTTTTCACCGCACAGACCATTGTAACCAGGTTCTGCATTTTCTTATGATACTGATAGATCTTATCATAAGACGCATCGATCAGGATATCACAGTTGGTCATAAAAAATGTCCCGCTGATCTTTCCTTCAAGAAGTTTCAAACCACCTGCAGTTCCAAGAGGTTCCTTTTCATCAGCAAAATCGATATCATAGGGAAGATCAGGGTCAGAATAATATGCCTTGATCAACTCCTTCTGATGATTCACCACCATCGTAAAACGAGTACATCCATACTTTTCGAAATGCTGCATAATATGCATCGTAATCGGTACATCACCAATTGGGATCAGAGGTTTTGGAAGAACTTTCGTATAAGGGTACAACCGTGTCCCTTTCCCGCCTGCCATGATCACAACAGGAATATGCAGATTTGCAGGCGGGAGTGAAGCAGTATCATCCTCAAAAATAATCGACAGAATCCTGCCTTCAGCATCCAAAACAGGCAGTGCTTTGTAATCTGACCTGATTTTTTTGATCACTCCCGCATCGACGGAATCACTTTCACGCAGAAATTTGAAGTTCCGATTTGCAACATCCATCACATTGCAGGACAGATCACCGCCGCGAATAATATACCGGCGGATATCGCCATCAGTTATGACCCCGAGAATCTTCTTATCACTGCAGACAAAAGCGACACCTTTCGCTGCCGTATCTATAACAGACATTGCATCAAGCACTGTGGCAACGGGTGAAACTAAATAGCTGCTGAGTTCAGTCATTTCTCTCCCATGTTTTCAAATTCATGAATCAAATTAGACACATATAGCACATCCTCTTTATTCAGATTTGTGCTGCACGGAATGTTGACCACATGCTCCCAAAAGTACTGAGCTTTTTCAATACAATAGTTTCGTGAATGTATATACGGAGGCAGAGCATGGATCAGATGCCATATCGGGCGGGACTGGACATTGTTCTCTCCAAGATACGTTATCAATTCATCACGCTTTTCTGTCAGATAGCTGTAGAACCAATAGTTTGACCTTGTGTCTGCTCTGAACGGATATAAGGGAATGCCGTTCTCAACATAAGTATTATAGTTTGCATGTTTAATTGAAATAAAATCCTCAAGCTGCTCAAGTTGTGCCATACCAACAGCCGCCTGAAGATTTGTCATGCGGTAATTATAGCCAACCTCATTATGCTTGAAATACACCGCATCATCCTTTGCCTGGGTCGAAAGATAACGGGCTTTTTCAAGAAGTCCGGTGTTTTCCGAGATCAGCATACCGCCGCCGCCCGTTGTAATGATTTTATTTCCATTGAACGAAAGTGCCCCCATATCTCCGATCGTTCCGGCAAATTTACCTGCGAATTCTCCTGATTTTATATAACTTCCCACCGCCTCGGTTGCATCCTCAATGATTTTGAATCCATATTTGGATTTAAGTTCCATGAGTTTTTCCATATTGGCAATATTTCCAAAGACGTGGACAACTATCACAGCAGAGATATGTTTGCCGTTGACTTTGTCAATGAGTTTTCCATCCCGCATTTCACACTCATCGGCACAAAATCGCTCAAGCTTATCCATATCCATACAGAATGTATCATCGCAGTCCATGAAAACCGGCTCTGCGTTCACATATCTCACCGGGTTTACTGCTGCAACAAATGTCAGAGTGGGAACAATAACTTCTTCTCCAGCTTTTACTCCGCAGCATATCAATGCAAGGTGCAGGGCAGCCGTTCCAGACTGGCAGGCAACCGCATCTGGAGTATGCACATACTCTGCCATCATTTTTTCCATGCGGTTGATATAGGCCCCGCCTGTTGAAACCCACTCCTGAGTAATGGCATCATCAACATATTTTTTTTCGTTCCCTTTCAGATTCGGGACAGATAATGGTATGAATTTGCTCATGCAGAACCGCTTCCTTATAAATTATAAATATCAGTTTTGTAGCTGTTAAGGTTTTGCTTCATCCATCCCACTGTTTCTGCAAGCCCTTCAGCAAGTGAGTATTCCGGTTTCCATCCGGTTAATTTGAGAATCTTCTCATTAGAGCCAAACAGACGGTTCACCTCGCTTTTCTCCGGGCGCAGCCTCTGATCATCACAAATTATTTCCGCATCAGGGTTAATCTGACGAATCAGTTCCCGTGCCAAATCTCCAATGGAGATTTCATATTGGGAAGCGATATTGATCTCCTGACCGATCGCAGCATCACAGTTTGCAATACTGACAAAGCCATTCACCGTATCTTTCACATAGGTATAATCGCGGGTGGGTGTGAGAGAGCCAAGTTTTATCTCTTTAGCTCCGGAGAGCAGTTGCGTGATGATGGTTGGGATCACTGCACGTGCCGATTGTCGCGGGCCAAACGTATTAAATGGACGAACTATTGATATCGGCAGATCAAAACTTCGATAGAAACTTTCAGCAAGACGGTCGGCACCTATCTTCGTTGCTGAGTAAGGCGACTGACCCTGGTAGGGGTGTTTTTCATCGATCGGCACGTATTGTGCCGTCCCATAGACTTCTGACGTAGAGGTAACAAGTACTCTTTCTGTTTGCAGATCACGCGCTGCCTGCAGGACATTGAGGGTTCCTTTTATGTTCGTATCCACATAGGAATCAGGTGAGTGGTAGCTAAATGGAATGGCAATAAGTGCTGCCAGGTGATACACTGTGTCGATTCCTTTCATTGCTTCACGGACACCGTTTGGATCGCGGACGTCTCCTGCAAATATCTCTATTTTGTCTTGTGTTTCCTTTGGTAGGGTGTCAAGCCATCCCCAGGAATTGAAAGAGTTGTAGTAGACAAATGCACGGATCTTATTATTTGTGTTTTCGACCAGATACTCTGTAAGATGGCTGCCGATAAAGCCGTCTGCGCCGGTGATGAGGATAGAGGACATTGGTATAGTTAAGAATATTGTTCCTATCTATGGATAAGCATATTCATATATCTGAATACCCACTTTGCAAACTACTGATACGTACTTAAAAAAAGCCTGATCGCTGAATTTCACCTTACATTTTCACAGAGGTCATATGAGCGGTTGCTTCTATTCAGAGATGAGAGTAGTCTCATTCAATCTACAATATTCTGTTCAATGTATTTGGATGTCTATTGGACAAACTCGCTTCATATTTGTATCAGACCATTATTTATACATATAATAAATAATGAATATAACTGATATAAATATATGATGCCCTCTTCTCAAAAAAATGTGTTTCTAATGGATTATAATAATCAACTATTGTCATCCCTAATAATGTATCCAGAAATAAATATTGTTGGTGTTCATGTGAAGCATCAATATGAAAAAGAAGAAATAAAATCTCACTTTCCAGAGTTATCTATATATCTTACAAACGATATTATTAACTGGAATGAATCATTTGTAACCCAAGATGAAATCAAATCTCATTACAAAAGTCAGATAAAAGTAGAACATTTTTTTGAAAGGTACGCAGATTGTTCCTCATCTGAAAGACTAGCATATTATTATTCCAGTCTAGCATTCTGGATAAATCTATTCAATAATACTTGCATTGATTGTGTTTTGATTGGTCAGATTGATCATGGAAGTCCTGCAGATACACTGCTTATTGATATTGCAGTTGAAAAAAATATTCCAACATATTTATTTGAAATTATGTTATTCAATTATGATGACCGAAATCAGTATTTTTCAATAAAATGCTGTAATACAAACACATATCTAGATTTGGATGCCCTAACACCTGACTTCAAATGCATTCCAAACATAGATGCATTTATAAGTTCATTTTCCCACAAACCTGCAGTCATTTCATATAATAATGATGATAAAATAACTCTGACCGACATCTATGTTTCAATTAGTTATTCAAAAAAGATTGCGTTATCGAAGGTTATTAATAGCGTACTCTTTGTTCCAAAAAAAATCGCTTTAATTACCGGTAAATCATTTAATACCAAAGAGAAAGGTATGAAAATATTCTGGAAATTTGCTTTGGTTTATTCATACTCGAATTATTGGTTGTCTCATATAACCAGAAAAAGTATAAAAAATGAACTCCAGGGTCACGTAACATATGCCCCCGCAAAAAAATATATCCATGGTTGGCATTATGTTAATCATCTCAGGCAATATTACCAGAGGCATTCCGTCAAAGAGATTCCGAATTGTCAGAAATATATATTATATGCTCTTCACTTAGAGCCAGAAGCATCATTTATGGCAAGAACCACCTATAATAGTCAGCTATATAACATATCTATGCTATCAAGATCATTACCTGATGGATGGAAATTATATGTTAAAGAGCATCCAATGCAATTTAACACAGTTAAAGGCGGGATGTATCTAAAAAATTCCTTTGTTTATCGCGATGAAAAATACTATGAAAAGATATGCTCTTTTCCAAATACATATCTCTTAGATTACCGAATCTCTAGTCAATCTTTGCTCAATAAGAATATCCTCAGCAAGAATCCTCGACCAAATTTGGTAGCAACAATTAATGGATCTATCACTCTTGAAGCTATTATTAATGATATCCCAACACTATTGTTTGATAAAGATACTTTGTCTTATGAATCACCGCTCATTTTTGGTGTGAAAGATCAAAGTGATATTTCTGCTTGTTTGAAGCAAATTGAAAATCACAAAATAGGACCAAATGATATGAATGATATTATAAAAAGTTTGCAACATAAATTATTTATATGTACTCCAGACTTGTACTTTATGATTCCTGATGATCTGGTTAAGAATCTGGTCTTGAAATCAAATTCTTTTTGAAAAAGGCCATACCGAGTTTATCTCTATGATCAGCGTACTCCAGTAGTTTTCCTTTCCATTCCAGAAAATCTCTCCGATGAGATCACATTAAACTAAAATTCCCCCTTCCCTTATCTCGAAAGCACGCACCTAAATATCTACCCATCACTCCCATGGCTGCACAACACACAAGAAAACTCTCTCCGCTCCACCAGAACCAATGAAAGCCTATATTCGCCCCAAACTCAATATGCAGCCTGACTTTGACAGTTGCAAAAATATCCTTCATCCAGACATCCCGTAAACGCAACAAAAGAGAAAACTAGTCCCTGTGAGCCGTCAATTTAATTTTGCACAATGAAAACCAACAGACGCACAGAGACACTCAGTATTACACCCACTCCTCACATATCTTTTCCGATTGGCCCTCTCCTCCTCAGCGAAAAAATGTTCACCTCCCTTGACCTCCCCTCCCTCTTCTCCCCGCTAAAAAAGAAAGGAATCGACATCTCTACCCTGATCAAATCCCTCCCCGCCTACAAACTCAGCGACAACTTCAGCATCAAACGTGCTCATACCTGGCTCATGCAGCCGGAAACCAGAGAATACTACGATCTCCCTTCGTTCACGGGAAAAACGCTGTATCGTCTTCTCGAAACGCTCGGTGAAAACAGCGGATTCATCATCTCCGGACTGCAGGACAGAATATTTTCCCGCTATCAGTTTGAGCACACCGACGTAAATCTCGACTGGACAAGCCTTGTTCTTCACGGAAGTGCCTCACCTTTGGGAAAATACGGCTACAGTCGTGACCATCGACCGGATAAACAGCAGATAACTCTTGGGATTACCGAACTTGCCCACCCGATCAATGTACCGATCGGCGTAACGGTGAAAGCCGGAAATGTGAATGACGTCACCCATTTTCGGTCAACGTTTCTTCAATCCCAGAAAAACTCACCGAAGGTTCCCTGATCATCTTCGATAAAGGAGCCGGATCAAAACAAAATCTGGAATTCATTGGAGCATGCAGGCATGACTATTTGACCGCAAAGAAACTGAACACCAGTGACGATAAGATCATAAAAACGTTTTGGCAGAGGGATCCGATCAAGATCAATCCGGAGGAGGCAGAACCAAACCACGGCATATACGGGATAAAGATCGTGAAACCCGGCAGTGTAACCTATTTCTATTTCTCGGAGGGGCTCGAGGCGCAGAATATGGATGCACTGTCATGGAAAGTTTACCGGCAGTTCATGGAAGCGGAGGTGATTCAGGAGTGTATTTCCCGAAACAGAAAGCTACCGAAGAAGATCGGGATCGCAAATCCGCTGGTGAAGATTTCCTATTCGGTTCAGACAAAACTCGTAGAGATGTCGGAAGAGGAAGCGATTGCCTTTCTCAGGGAGAAGCTGAATTCCGGAAGAGGAGGATTTTTCGCCCTAACTTCAAGCAGGAATTTGACACTTGCAGAAGCGCTTGAACGCTACCGAAAAAAGGATTCGATTGAGAAGATCTTTCATTCGCTGAAGAATGAGATCGAGATTAAACCACTGAGAGTATGGACGGAGAATAGTATTCGCGGCGCAACTCTGATCGGGTTTCTGGCACAGCTGTTTGTGTCTCTGGTTCGATATGAGGTGCCGGAAGTACGGCATGTGGCTACAAAATTCATCAAATATTCGCTGATGAATTTGACAGTTACGATGATGAAGGGGAAAGAGGGAGGTCGTCGATGTTTTTTTTCCAATTTTGATGCGCTGAATACGGCGATACTCGGGCTAAAATGCGGGGTGGGATGAGGGTGGAAAGGAGGATAAGAGGCAACTGTCAAATTCTCTTTTTCCCATTTTTGGAAGGGTGAGGAGCGAGAGCGCTAAAGGGGGGGGAATTGCCAACTGTCAAAGTTAGGATGCAGAGCGAAGAGATGATAAATCTCCCTATCATAAGCGACTAATCCCTTGTATCCCTCCAAAGTTAAAAACACCATTAATGGAAAGATATCTTTATCGATCACTTAAGAATCGCATTGAAGCTGAGGGATATCCACAAATTTTACCTAGATTCCTATCTCAAGTCCACACGTATCACAAATCCTCACCTGATCCATGCCAACTCTGAATAAAGAAACCATATATGTGGGCGTATAATATCGATGTTCATCCATTCCTTGAGAGATGCTTCAACAAATAACTCCTCATCAGCAATACTCTCACTATGACTATATATGTGAAGATTGCTTCTCACCTCATCAATAGCATCCATCGTAAATGATAGACTCATTGGAAGAACGCGCATAGATCTAAACGTATGTTCATAACGATTAGAAATGTTTGTCTTGCTACAAAACCTTCTGGTTACGTTGTAATGCTGGATCCCAACAAATTTCCGGTTGAAATCAGGAAAGATATCACTGATTCTCTGTTAGGAAGGCGTTGATTGAGAGGCCTGATGCTTTGTTGTGTTCACTGCTCACAGTGCGATAGGACCTTATCACCGGAAAGGATGGGTAAGCTAGGTTAGTATTTTCTCCCAGAGGTTATGATAGACTTTTTTTTAGTGCTGATATCAAGCGAGTTTTTACCTCCATTATCAAAGAGTACATTACATCCGAGAAATTTTGCGATTCGTTTGGTCTTTTCATTTTCACGATTAGATTAAATCATAGAAAAATACTGGGTTTAATAGGTATTTTCAAGTATTACTAAGTCAAATTATATTCAGATACAAATACAAAAAAGCATTGGACTGACATCTAATTAAGAATCTAAAGATTTATTATTCTACATGAAATTTGATTAATTAAATTAGATTATACTTGAGGAACAATTATATTATGCGACATAATGTAAGAACAGACAGATATTGTGGCTTGAACAATAATAGAGTATTTAAGCTATTATTTATATTATTTATAATTTATTATTGTATTATCATATGTAATGCATCAGGTTCAGTCTCATCTTATGCTCCAAATAACATTGGAATTCAATTATTTCAAGAATTAGAATCCGGATTTTTAAAATCGAATGTATGTTCTGTTAGTCATCTGATTTGCCTTATTGGATCCATAGTTACCTCACTTCAAATTAGTGTAATATTTACCTATCCCTTAGGATTATTGTTAATCTCATTATTGGCATTTTCACTTTCATATGCTTTATTCAAAAATCAGTTACTTGCTATTTCTATTACTATAATTCAGATACATATTTTTGACGCAGCAGCATATTCAATATTTTCACATACATTTTCCTCAATGTTTCTCTTATTGGCATTATATATTCTGATATTATATCTTCTTGGTCGGATTTCACACACACAATTTATTATTACTCAATGTATATGCGCGTTCTCAATCTATTTTTCTTCATATGATATTTTCCCCATCTATTCCCTAATATACATAACATATGTAGCTTTAATTTTATTGTCATTGCTAATTGGACGACTAAGTAGCTCTCTCCATCCACTTCTTGTTACTAATGTACATAATTACTTGAAAAAAGGGATTATCTTAATGGCAATATTATCCACTATATTACTCTTATATATGGATTTTATATACGATACTGCAATAGAATATATCTCATCAAATGCAGATCTCACCAATTTCAGCGAATTTATTGCGCGATTGTTCACTGGAGGAGGTAGCACTGGGGGGTCTGTACTTTCTGGTGGATCAACTTATTCACTATATGGATATATTTCATATGCAATACTGGGAGTCTTTATATTAATTTATCTAATCAGTATATTAGTCAACAAAGAGAATACAAACTCACAACTAGATTATATTATTTTGTCTTGTTTTTTGGGATTGGGGTTTTTTGGAATAATTCGACTGTTAATAGGCTCAACTGGTTTTTTATCATTCTCTTTTACATTTGTTTGTCTAATTATACCAAGGATATGGTATTTGAATTACAGAACACCATTACACACAAAAAAAACGTTTATACGAATATCAAAATATTTTAAGTTAGGTTGCAGTGTACTGCTGATATTATTGCTTATAACATCAGTCACACACGCCGTAAATATTCTTGATAGCACATCACAGAATAACTATGAATCATTAAATAATGCTGGATCATATTGGATGGAGAATTTTATCCCTAAAAATTCTATGAAATATAGCGATTTTATAACCGGTGGCCTCATGAATATGTTGTTGTATGAAAATAAAGGATATACTTACAATACGCAATTGACCTATTATTCACAAGATATAATATTTAAAATAACAAAAACAGATAACACAATTCTGCTTAATGAATACCTCGTAATAAATCCAAAGATGATTTCTGCTCCAGCAACGAATGATGATTGGTCACAAGTATACCCATACCAAATGGCCAAATCTGTAATAAATCATCATGAAATAAATATATTATATTCATCTCCCATACTCATCTGCAGATGATATCAAGTAATACTTTGTATGAGTATTTATCAGAATCTATGCAATCGATAGCCAGACCTGTTTAACCCGGAATAAGATTGTTTGGTCAAAATATTTTTTTTGACAAAAAATTGACAGTTCATATTCTGGATTCCCATATCTCTTTAAATTGAGCTAGAATATTTGGTGATTACATATATCTTCTAAGAAATACACGTTTTAGAAAGAGTTGTTCACCGAACTATCAAATATGAGTGTGGATATTTTGGAGATTTTCAGTTAACTGTTAAAGTCAAGTTATCTTAATTTTGAATAAAGAGATTCATACTCTTTTACTATGCACTCCCAGTTAAATCTGTTTACAATCAAATCCATTTCCTTATTTTTGAAAATCAGTGATAATTGATTGTCTAAAAGGACAGATAATACTCCTTCTGCAATCCTTTGTGGAGTTGCCTCCGTAACAAATCCTACATCGCCATCAATCCATCCAAGATCATCACCTGATGTCGTTGTCACAATGGGAACTTGGCAGGCACAAGCTTCAAGAAACGTGACAGGAAATCCCGAATATGTGGGAGTTACAAATACATCTGCATCCATCAATGCCATTTTCTTCTCTTCAATAGTAACAAATCCAGTTTGAATTACATAATCGCAGATACATAGTTCCTCAATAAGAGATAATAGGCGTGTTGAGTATTCTTTATTTTCACAAGGACCAACAAGTATCAAACGAGTGTCAGGAATAACTTTATGTGTAAATGCAAATGCACGAATTAGGAGATCTATCCCTTTTGATGGGTGCAAACGCCCAACAAAGATAATACATTTTGTTGTATCCGTTAATCCATATTTTCGTCTGAATTCTCCATGTGCTGGTAGAGGGAAATAGTTGGAATCAATTCCATTCGGCAAGATATGAATGCAATCGGGTAAAATACCAAGATGACGATAACTCGTATTTTCCAATTCAGAAAGAGCAACAACGGCAACAGCGTCATGCAAAAGTCGCTTGCCAAATATCGCATCAAATAGCGTTTTAATAACTGACTTGTTATTTTTTGGAAGTGCTCCATGTGCTTGAATCAAATAAGGCACGTTATATTTCCTAGCATAGTGGGCAGTTATTACTGTTAATAATGATCTATAATCATGGATGTGAATAAAGTCATATCTATTAATCGTATTTCTAATGATTCTAATAGATTTTAAAGATGGAATCATTCCAAGACGTCGATTCAAATAATCTATCTTATTTATCCCAAAATAGCATATAGAGAGATTCTCAGCCATCACAAACTCATTGTCTTTTAAACCATGTTGTTGAGATCGGTTAAGTGTGTATACGGTTATTAAATGACCTTGCTTTGCTAGCTCCATTGATATTTCATATGACACACGTGCAACCCCCCCTGACTCCCACATGGGTTTAAATGATTCAGTAACTTGCAATATTTTCATAAAATACCCCACCATCCATTGCTCAGCCCTGCCGTTCCCAGCACCAGCTTTACAACCCGCTCAGCAGTATTCGCAACCTCATACTCAGCCGGTGCCTGCCGCTTTACATCAGCTCCACGCTTATCCATCACCAAAGCAACAGAAGCCAGCACAACATCAGGATCCAGCCCCGTCATAATGATCGATCCGGCATCAAGTGCCTCAGGCCGCTCGATCGCCTCACGGATCGTCACCGCAGGAAACTTCATCACTGCCGCTTCTTCCGAGATCGTCCCGCTGTCTGAAATAGAACAAAGAGAATGCATCTCCAGATGCACATAATCAAAGAACCCGAAAGGCTTTAGGAATCGCACGCGGGGATCCATCTCAACACTGGATAAGCTCCCCAGCCGCTTGCGTGTACGAGGATGCGTCGAGACGATCACCGGGACATCATACTCCTTTGCAAGAGTATTCAGAACCGTCAGGATGCTCTTCAGATGCGCAGGATTATCCACATTCTCCTCACGGTGAGCACTCACGACAAAATACTTCTGATCTGCAAGTCCCAGTTCCTCAAGAATCTTTGAACTCAGAATTCGGTCTTCATACTTATGCAGGACCTCATACATCGGCGAACCCGTCAGATAGATCCTCCGATGCTGCAGTCCTTCGGATAGCAGATGCCGCCTGGCATGCTCCGTGTACACCAGATTGAAGTCCGCAATATGATCAATGATTTTGCGGTTGATCTCTTCGGGAACGTTGAAGTCAAAACATCTGTTTCCAGCCTCCATATGATAGATGGGTATCTTGAGCCGCTTGGCCATAATACCGGCAATACTGCTGTTGGTGTCTCCAAGAATGAGGACGGCATCAGGACGTTCTGCCCGCATAATCTCTTCTGCTTTGATGAGAATGCCGCCTAGAACGTTTCCAAGCGAGGATGTATCCACGTTCATGAAGTAATCCGGCTTTCGAATCTCCAGTTCCTTAAAGAAAATCTCATTCAGCTCGTAATCATAATTCTGACCGGTGTGAACGATGATCTGGTTGACATACTTGTCCAGTTCCTGCATCACGCAAGCCAGGCGGATGATCTCCGGGCGGGTGCCCACAATGGTCAGGACTTTTAATGTGCTTTTCATTTATACCTCCTCAAAATAGGTGTCAGAATCATTTGGATCAAAGAGCTCATTGATCCAGAAAATCGTCAGGAGTTCCTCATCTCCCATGTTTTTGATATTATGCGTGTAGTAGATCGGCATGTCGATACAGGCCGGTTTGTCTCCACTGACTTCATATTCGTTAACAATGTCGGTTCCGACACGCCGCGTTTGAATCAGTGCTTTGCCTTTTACCACACAGAACCGCTCTATTTTGCGCAGATGATAATGATTCCCGCGGGTGATACCCAGGACAGTCGTTGAAAATGAAGTCTGACCACCCGTCATCTCCTTCATGACCTCAACAAAGGTCCCCCGCGGATCGGTATGCAGCTCCGGATAGATGGGCATGATATCGTTTGCAAAACTGCGGAAGGTGTTGAAGAGGTTGACATCGAATCTGGTTGACAAGGAGGGGATCATTCCCTTTTCAAAATACCATACCTTAAACTCTTCCAGTTTGGCAAGGAGTCCGCTGACGCTGATCTCAGCAACTGGCTGCGGGGAGATGACAGTTGACGCCTCATCATGCAGATGAGCGATGAACTCCTTTGCCAGATCGCCCACATAGATCAGATTCATCACTGCGTCGACATCAACTCTTGGCGTCTCGTTGTGCGTCAGCTGATGACAGAAGGTTGCGACGACAGTGTTATAATAAGGTCTGCTGAACGGCCCGAATACATTCGGGATGACAAAGTGGGAGAAGACCGCATGGTTCTTTTCTGCCCATGCTGCAAACAGTTCAGCTCCTTCTCTCTTTGAGGTGCCATAGAGATTGCCTCTGATTTCCTGCGTGGATGAGGAGAAGAGAATATGCGGAACCGCGCCTGAAGCTTCCATTGCCGCGATGAGTTTTTTAACGAGCGAGATATTGGTTGCATAGACTTCCTTCTCATCACCGCGGTTCATGGCAGCAAGATGAATAACGGCATCACAGCTTTTCACAAACTCCTGCAGTCCGGCAGGATCATTGAAGTAGTCTTTTTCGAAGGGGATTATCTCATATTTTTCCGGAAATAAGCGGAGATGCTGCACTGTGTGATAACCGATGAAGCCGTTCTGTCCGGTTATGCCGACTCTGAGTTTCATACGATCGGGTGTTTAAGTGCTTCCTGTATTTCCCTAAGTGAGAGCAGAAGTTCCTTGGTCTCGTAGAGGCTTAAGCGTCTGGTGTTGAATGAATTGTAATCTTCTGTTGGAACAGGGACCGATTTTCCTTCGGAGAAGTATTTGTCGTAATCGATCTTTTCCAGATTCCGGATCCGGTAGTAGTCATCATACTCCACCGCCTTCATCAGTTCTTCGCGTGTCACCAACGTCTCATGCATCTTCTCTCCCTCCCGTATACCTATGGATTTTATTTCGGTGTCCGGCTTGAAGAGATCACGCATCGCCTCTGCCATATGCTGAACTGTGGCTGCCGGTGATTTCCGGACATGGATGTCGCCGTTCTCACCATTTGCCATCGCAAAGAGCACAAGGTCGATCGCGACCGGAAGCGGAAGAAGGAAGCGCGTCATGTTCGGCTCGGTAACGGTGATCGGAAGGCCGCGCTGCATCTGCTCTAAGAAAAAGGGAAAGACCGATCCGCGGGAGTACATGACATTTCCATAACGGACTCCGCAGAAGATAGTCTCGGAACGAGACGAGCGTGCCTTGGCAAGCATGAGTTTTTCCATGAGTGCTTTGGTCATGCCCATAGCGTTGATGGGATAGACTGCTTTATCGGTGCTGAGAATGACGACTTTCTCGACATTCTGCTCCTCGGCAGAGTCAAGAACATTGGAGGCACCAAGGATATTGGTTTTGATTGCTTCAAGCGGGAAAAACTCGCAGGAAGGAACCTGCTTTAAAGCTGCTGCGTGGAAGACGTAGTCAACATCGTTTTTCATGACTTTCGTAACAGAGTCTTTGTCCCGAACATCCCCGACAATAAAAGTCAGTTTATCGTTCTGGAACTCGTTCCTCATATCAAACTGCTTCTTTTCGTCGCGGCTGAAGATGATAATCTCGTTTGGGTCGGCTACCTCAAGGATCTTTTCAACGACCTGATGACCAAAGGAGCCGGTTCCGCCGGTCACGAGAATCGTTTTATTATTAAGGGACTGCTGGTAACTCATGCTATCTTTGTAATTATATGGAGCACATCGCGTATAATACGTTCTGAAACACCTGGTTCGCCGAAGGGATTCGGCCATTTTCTTTCTGTATGAAGCATAGCTTCCACAGCATCAAGAATTGATTCAGGTCTGGTTCCGGCAAGAATATTGGCCCCAATTTGAACCGTTTCCGGGCGTTCAGTATCATCCCGCAGGGTCACACAGGGCGTATGCAAGATGCAGGCCTCCTCCTGCATGGAACCCGAGTCGGTGAGTATAACTGACGCGTGTGTCTCCAACTGAAGAAAATCCATGTAACCAAGCGGCTCTGTTATCAGAATATTTTCCGGGATCAGCTTATGCATCGCAAGCACTTTTTTTGTACGCGGGTGACAGGGAAATATGACCGGATATGCGTACTTTGCAGAGATGAAATCCAGGGTGTTCAGAATCGTTTGCAGTTTGTTCGGACTGTCGGTATTTTCCGGGCGATGGAGGGTAAGCAGGAAGTATTTTTCAGGCTCGAGACTGAGTCGTTGTAAGATGTCAGAGCATACTGCTGCAGTATCCTTGCTGCTGGTGACGACATCGACGATAGGGTCCCCGCTGACGATGATCCGATTATCCGGAATCCCTTCTTTGAGAATATTTTGTCTGGTCCATTCGTTTGGAGTAAACAGGTAATCCGCAATCTGATCGATCATAAGCCGGTTCAGCTCTTCAAGCATGGATCGGTTATAACTCCGTCTTCCGGCTTCGATATGGCAGACTGGTATGTGAAGCTTTGCGGCTGCAAGGGCCCCGGCAAGGGCTGAGTTGGGGTCGCCGAGAACGAGGACGATGTCCGGCTTTTCTTTGAGCAGGATCTGTTCGATACCTATGAGCATTTTCCCGGTCTGCTCCCCGTGCGGGGCTGAACCGATGTGGAGGTTGTAGCTGGGTTCCGGGAGCTCAAGGTCGTTGAAGATGAGTGTGTCAAGCTCATAAGAATAATGCTGGCCGGTATGGATAAGCGTGAATGGGATGGTTAGTTTGATGCAGGTCTGGATGAGTGCAGAGAGTTTGATGATTTCTGGTCTGGTTCCTAGGATGAATACTATTTTCTTGTATGTTTGATACATCACATAGCCTCAAAATATGATTCCACTTCGATTAATTCCATCTGTAATAGATATTTGTGATTTTCACAATTAATTTATTCTATTGTCGATAATAGATAGTTAATGAATCTTTTGTTGATATCTCCTGTGTTTCCTCCAGAGATTGGAAGTTCAGCTCAAATATACTATGATTTGGCAACTGGGTTTTGTAATAAAGGGCATACGGTACATGTTTTAACTTCATACCCCCGGTATTATAACCTCCCTGATGATGTCCTGTTATCAAATATCCCGTT
The DNA here is from genome assembly GCF_030655665.1 of Methanocorpusculum sp. Classification (NCBI taxonomy): domain Archaea; kingdom Methanobacteriati; phylum Methanobacteriota; class Methanomicrobia; order Methanomicrobiales; family Methanocorpusculaceae; genus Methanocorpusculum; species Methanocorpusculum sp. The sequence continues at coordinate 63,428 of NZ_JAUSPQ010000010.1, forward strand.
AGATGAAACTGATCATGGCATTAATATTCACCGCGTTCAGCATCATGCCCCGGGTGTAGAAAACATGATCCTTAGGGGGGGTGAACATTTCTATATGCCATTTTTTTATTTTCGGAGATACAAGTCGCTTAGAAAGGAATTGGGCATAAAATTTGATGCGTGTATAATTCATTCTCCTCCGTTGCCGTTCTGCTATCTTGCTCAATTCATTAAAAAATATGACGGCACACCATCAATTATAAATTATCAGGATTTTCATCCGGGAGAATTAATTAAAGCAGGTGTTGTCAAAAACCAACTCTGGATAAAAATACTGGAGCATATTGAACATAAAGCATACACTCAGGCAGATTTTATCACATCTCATTCTCGTGGGGGTATTGAATATATGGTAGCCCGTGGTGCAAACCCCAATAAAATAGCCAATATATTTAACAGCGTTGACTTAAATGTTCTTGATAATCCAAATATTATCAGTGATTACAAACTAAAAGAAAATATTGAGGATAAATATCTCATCTCATTTGCGGGAAGAATCATGTCAGACGGCGGGTATGATCGGATATTAAATGTTGCGCACAGTTTACAGGATGTAACAGAAATCGTGTTTTATATCGTAGGAAACGGTCCATACAAACAAGAACTAGAACGTCTGATTCATGAAAGAAAGATTACAAATATTACGACACGTAACTTCTTACCAAGAGATGAATATATAAATTTAATTAAATCATCGGATTTATCCATTGTTTCATTGGATCAAACTGATTCATGTCCTTGTTTCCCTGGAAAAATAATGAATATTATGGCTTTGAAGCGACCTATACTTGCCTTCTTATCATCTGATAGTGATGCTGCCAAAACAATCCTTGAGGCAAATGCTGGTATAATAATATCTACAGAAACAGTGCCGGAAATCCGGGATAAAATATTAAATCTAAAGGATCATCTGGAGTTATGTATTGAGTATGGAGAAAAAGGGAGAGAATTCGTGTTAAATAATATGACACTAGATGTTGCAACCTCAAGATACGAAAGTATTATTCAGAATCTGAACTGAGAATAACATTCCTTACGATGAGAGATACTATATGAGAATTTCTAACAACCCTTTTTTTCCCGACAGAAAGTACTTTCTCTCCGTACGTTGAGTAGTATGTATGGGGACTTTCAGCAGCTTTGGTCTCAACCAGGCATATCACGAACGTTATGAAAAACTTGGCGACCGCCTCTCCGATGTTGGTAAAACACTTGATTGGGATGTTTTTCGTCCTCTTCTTGAATCCATGTATGCAAATAAATCCGACAAGGGTGGTCATCCCAATGTCGATGTAATACTCATGTTTAAGATTCAGCTTCTGGAAGTCTGGTATAATCTGTCTGATCTCGCTGTTGAACGTGAAATTTATGATCGTCTCTCCTTTTGGCATTGTAAGTGAGGGCGTTAGCCCGAAACGGTGAGCAAGATTTTATCTTGCGAACTCTCGGGTGTCCTGACAAAATACCCGACAATTCAACGATCTGGTTATTTCGGGAGCGTATGTCCGAATCAGGCGTTGACACAGTGGTTTGGCAGGAGTTTCAGAGGCAGCTTGACCTGAAAGGTCTCAAAATTGAACAAGGCATGATTCAGGATGCAACGTTTGTGTATGCTGAACCCGGTCATTGTAAGAAAGACACGCCGCGAGGAGATCAGGCAAAAACACGACGGGATAAAGATGGAAAAATCATGTCCAAGAATGGCAAAATACACTATGGTTATAAACTTCATACCATTATGGATACAACGCATGATCTTATTCGACGCATTGAAACCACCACGGCAAATGTTCATGATAGTCAGGTGGATCTGTCAGAAAAAGGGGAAGTGGTCTATCGGGATCGGGGATATCAGGGAGCAAAATGTAAGGGATATAGTGCCACAATGAAACGGGGAGCGAGAGGACATCCAATTGGAATACGAGATAAACTGAGAAATATGCGAATAAGTAGGAAGAGATCAAAGGGGGAGAGACCCTATGCAGTGATCAAAAATGTTTTTCATGCAGGGTTGGTGAAGGTAACAACGCTGCAAAGAGTACGAGTCAAAAATATGCTGGCTGCATTTTGTTATAATATGTATCAGCTAAAGACCATAGATTTGAAGAAGTCAGGAGCGTAAGCTTTCGAATTTTTTTAGAAAATAGAGGGGAAAATTAGGGAAATGGTTATGTGAATCTGTTTTTTGGGGGGGGGTGGAAAGGCAAAAGAGATTGGGCGACTTCATCATCTTAAAAAAAAAGGGTTGGTAGATATTCTCTATATTAAATTTGATGGAACTGTTTTCCTTAATATTTAGGAGAGTTGACATAACTGATATTTTTCATCTGAACGATGAAACCGAAAATACAGTTGCATATCTTTTAATGGTTAATTTTTCATTTTCATTTTACTAAACCAACAATAGTAATATCCATTAAATGTAGACATAGGGCTCATAATATCTGGTGTAATCCCACGATCATACAGACTCTTCCATACACACTACCGCAAACCCCACTGACTCCCTCTCACTATGGGATATGCTGATTTTTATCTCATGATCAACATTGTCCAATACATCACAAACACGTGCCCTTGGAACCCCCAGCTGATCCAAAACAACCTCAACATCCCAAAGCCTTATTCTTATGCCAAATCCCGAAAATGCTTTCACCACAGCCTCTTTTGCTGCAAACCGTGCTGCATAATGTTCGCCATGGGAAGATTGAGAATTGCAGTACTCCTGCTCAGCCTTGGAAAAAAAACGATCCATAAACTGTTCATCAGCAAGGATGTCCGGACCAAACCGGGAATTTTTATACTATCTCTCCAAATTTCCTCTGCATATACTTTTATTCCATACAAAATCGATATATGAAGTACATGTTCCTATCCGGCGTCGACATAGTCACCATATCCCGCTTCAATGACCCATCCCTACAGAAGCAAACCTTTCTCAACCTTTGTTTCACCCCCGCCGAACAAACCTACTGCCTCTCTAAAACTGACCCGAGTCCGCACTTCGCCGCACGCTTCGCTGCAAAGGAAGCCGTCATTAAAGCTCTCTCTGGTCTGGATCTCACCCTTCCCTATAACAAAATAGAAGTCCGCAATCAGCATAATAGTCGTCCCTATCTAAAATTCTATACAGACAATGAAGATATTCTCTCCTTGAAATCAGACATAAGCCTTAGCCACTCGGAAACATCTGCCATAGCTGTTGTTATCATATACACCAATGAAAAATAAACTATAAGACAACATAAAGAGAATAACTATCATCTATGTCCAACGTGGAAAAATACAACAATGCTTTCACAGAAGCCTTCGGAATCAATGATTCAAAACTTATAGGATTAATATATCAGAGTATTCCTGAATGGGATTCGGTTGGGCACATGAGTTTGATTGCAGCCCTTGAAGATGCCTTTGACATCATGATGGAAACGGATGACATCATTGATCTTTCTTCCTATGAAAAAGGAAAAGAAATACTTGCTAAATACGACATTGAATTTTGAATAACTCAATGTGCTAATGGTAACCGCCCATGTCATTTTTCAACTCGCTCGAGAATTACGGACAAAAAACAGCTTTGATAACCGATGATGGTATTGAAGTCGGGTATCAGCAATTAGTGAAGGATGCAGACAGAGTTGCCGGTTTCATCACAAAACGCTCTCTGGTATTTTGTGTGTGCAGCAACAACCTCGAGTCAGTTGCCGGATATCTGGGATTTCTGCGTGCTAGAATAGTTCCTGTCCTGATCAATCCTGATGTCGACAGAGAGTTGTATTCCGAACTGGAACATACGTATCAGCCCTCCTTCGTGTGGGCACCAAAACAGTTTTCTGAAAAAGAATGTGTGTACTCATACGGAGCGTATGAACTGACAAAAACCGACTACTATAAAGAACACGACCTCTATCCGGAACTTGCGCTCTTGTTGACGACGTCCGGCAGTACCGGAAGCCCAAAATTAGTCCGACAGTCCTACCAAAATATTGAGAGTAACACATATTCAATTATGGAGTATCTGAATATTGCTAGAGAAGACCGCGCTATAACTACGCTTCCTCTTAGCTATACGTATGGCCTTTCTATTCTTCACACACACCTTACAGCAGGGGCCACCGTAATTCTGACCGATGCATCCCTCATGAGCAAGTCGTTCTGGACACTGCTCAAAGATAAGAAGGCGACAACGTTCGGAGGCGTCCCATACACTTACGAGATGCTCAAAAAGCTCAGATTTGCACGCATGGATCTGCCGTCCCTCTCTTATGTCACACAGGCGGGAGGCAAGTTGTCCAAAGAACTGTCTCTTGAGTTTGCCACAGTCTGCAAAGAGAAGGGCATAAAATTCATCGTTATGTACGGCCAGTCTGAAGCTACCGCACGTATGTCCTATCTTCCGTGGGAATATGCCATTTCCAAAGCCGGAAGCATGGGAATTGCAATCCCACACGGAAAGTTCCGGCTCATTGACGAAACTGAGAATACGATCACTGCTCCCCATATTACCGGGGAGCTTGTTTACGAGGGAGCAAATGTCACTCTCGGTTATGCTGATGCCGTGGAAGATCTTGCAAAAGGTGATGAACGGTATGGAGTTCTCCTGACTGGAGATATGGCGGAGATGGATGAGGATGGATTTTTCTATATTGTCGGCCGCAAAAAAAGATTCTTGAAAATCTACGGCAATCGGGTGAACCTTGATGAGGTCGAGGGTCTGCTGAAATCAAAAGGATACGACTGTGCTGTAGGGGGTGTGGATGACCATATGAAGATCTTTGTGACTGATGAAACTAAATGCGAGGAAGTGAGACATTTCGTCAGTGAAAAGACAGGGCTGAACCCTGCGGCGTTTTCATCAGCTTATATTCCTGCGATTCCGCGGAATGAAGCAGGCAAGGTCCTGTATACCCATCTCGAGGAGGTCTGATGTCAGTTGTTGAAAAACTGCTCGCAGAGGAGCCGTTCTCTTTGTCCCATGAAGAAAAAAAACAACTGTATGAAAAAGAGCTTGGAAATCTGACAAAGAACAGTTATGCAAGTTGCGGTCTCTACAAAAAAATTCTTGACATTCTGGTTTATGATGCATCTGCTGAGCACAAAATAGAAGAGTTCCCGTTTCTGCCGGTTCGTCTGTTTAAAGAGTATGATCTTTTGAATGTACCGAGGGAGGCAGTGGTAAAAACCATGACCTCATCAGGGACGACAGGACAGAGAGTTTCAAAAATATATCTCGACCGGACAACTTCAACAAATCAGACAAAGGTTCTGACAAAAATATGTTCCGAGTTTCTAGGGAATAAGCGCCGCCCAATGCTGATAATCGATTCAAAGTCGGTATTAAAAGATCGAAATATGTTTTCTGCCCGAGGGGCGGGCATTATTGGCTTTTCAATGCTTGGACGCGGTGCGACATATGCGCTTGATGAGGATCTGCATTTGGATTTGGATGCAGTCAATGCATTTTTGGGAAAGTATGCCGGGGAGCCTATCATGCTCTTTGGTTTTACCTCAATTATCTGGGAGCATTTCTTCAAGGAACTGGAGCGGGTCGACACGAAACTTCCACTCGATGGTGCAGTTGTGATCCATGGCGGGGGATGGAAGAAGCTGATTGATCAGCAGGTGGACAATGAGATATTTAAAAAATCTCTTGCCAGCCGCTGCGGAGATATTACGGTCCTGAATTATTACGGCATGGTTGAACAGACCGGATCGATTTTCATGGAGTGTGAGTGTGGAAGACTGCATGCTTCGAACTACTCGGATGTCATTATCAGGAATCCGGATGATTTTTCCGTTTGCGGGGTTGGAGAGCCGGGTATTGTCCAGTTGGTCTCACTCCTTCCAGAATCATATCCCGGACACAGCATTTTAACGGAAGATATCGGTGAACTTATCGGAGAGGATGACTGTCCATGCGGCAGGCACGGAAAGACATTTGTTATTCATGGCAGAATAAAAAATGCTGAGATCAGGGGGTGCAGTGATACATATGAACGAAAGTAAAATCACCTGGATCGTCGGAAATTCGGTTCCGAAATACATAGTGTTTGAACCTTATGCTGATGTTGTCTGCAGTTTTCTGAGTGACCTTTCACAGAATCTGCTTAAAAATCAAACAGCGGGTCAGTACCCTGATATTATTTCGTTTGCATATTTCTGTCGGAAAGCGAACATCCATAAAAAGAAGGAAAATTTTGCAGAGCAGAGGATTCGACTTGGCCGGGGAATAATTTTTCACATTGCCCCGTCGAATGTTCCGGTAAATTTTGCATTTTCCTATGTGTTCGGACTGCTTGCAGGTAATGGCAATATTGTCCGTGTTCCATCCAAAGAATATCCTCATATCGAGATCATCTGCAGTGCAGTTAATCAGGTCCTGGAAGATCCGAAATATGCTGAAATTAAAGCTTCAACTGCTTTTGTCCGTTACGGCCATGAGGATGAGGTGACAGAATATTTCTCTTCAATCTCTCAGGGAAGGATCATCTGGGGCGGGGATTCAGCGATTGCGTATATCCGTAAGTTTTCTCTTCCCCCAAGAGGAGTGGATATTGCATTTTCTGATCGTTACTCCTTTGCAGTAATTGATTCCGATGCAGTTTTGAAGGCGGATGAAAAGGAGATGGGGAGAGTTGCATATGCGTTTTATAATGATACGTATCTGATGGACCAGAATGCCTGTTCTTCTCCGCAGCTTGTTGTCTGGATTGGGGACCATTATCACGAAGCACAGCAGCGGTTTTGGCATGCGGTATCTGCAGCAGCAGAAAAGAAGTATACGCTTCAACCGGTGTCTGTGGTTGATAAATTTACGAAGCTTTGTATTGAGGCGATAGAGAATCCGTATGTGATGAGAGTTACACGCTATGGAAACGTGCTGTATGCTGCTGACTTAAGAGAACTGCCTGATGATGCTGATAAGTTGCGCGGGACCTGCGGGTATTTCTATCAATATTTGTGTAAGGATATTGATGCGATTTCCCGCATGGTTAATGAGAAGTATCAGACTCTGGTATATTATGGGCTTTCACCGATACAATTATCTGAGTTTGTGGTGAATAATCAGTTGAGAGGGATTGACCGGATTGTTCCCGTTGGTCAGGCGTTGGATATCGATGTTATCTGGGATGGATATGATCTGGTTAGAACACTGTCAAGGATCGTGGATGTGAGGTAGAGGCTATGTTATTGAATGGAAAAACGGCGATCATTACGGGTTCAAATCGTGGAATAGGTCATACAATTCTTGAGACATTTGCTCGAGAGGGATGCAGTACAATATGGGCTCATGCACGCTGTGAGTCTGTATCTTTTTCAAATGAAGTAAATGTATTATCTGAAAAATTTGGGACAGAGATTATCCCCGTTTATTTTGATATGACGGATACGGAATTACTTAGAGAATCTATAAAAAATCTTATCAGATCAAAAAAAAGGATTGATATTCTGGTAAATAATGCTGGTATTGCACATGGCGGGTTGTTTCAGATGACGCCGGTTCAGCAGATAAAAGATGTATTTGATGTGAATTTTTTTGCAGGGATGGAAATAACCCAGCTTGTTACACGAATAATGACAAAACAGAAATCAGGATCTATAATTAACATGGCTTCGATATCGGGGATTGATTTAAAGAAAGGTAATTGTGCATATGGTGTTTCAAAAGCAGCTGTTATTGCCTGGACAAAGACGCTTTCATCAGAATTAGGTTCGTATGGAGTGCGTGTTAATGCAGTTGCACCTGGGCTTACGGATACGAGAATGGCGACTTTAATGGAAGAAAATGCGGGAATGGAAATGGTAAACGATTCTGCTTTCAGTAGATTGGGAAGCCCTCAGGAAATTGCGAATACCGTTTTATTTTTAGCATCAGATTTATCCTCATTTATTAATGGTCAGGTAATCAGAGTAGATGGAGGTCGTAAGTAATTCCATGGATAAGAATGATGTTATAAGCAGATGTACTGCGGCGGCAAAAGAGATGAGAAAAGATGCTCTAACCATGACCTTATGTGCAGGGAATATTGGAGCTCATGTTGGGGGTGGTCTTTCTATGGTTGAGACTATGGCTGTGTTGTATATGGGGATTATGAAATATGACATTGATATCCCATCAAACGAGCTGCGTGACCGTTTTATTCTTAGTAAAGGTCATGGGGTATTAGCCTTGTATACAGCATTAAATCAAGCAGGTTTTATTCCAAAGGAAGATTTGTGGACCTTTAAGATGAATGATAGTTATCTCCACGGTCACCCGTCAATGAATCCAGAAATAGGTATTGAGTTCTCAAGTGGGAGTCTCGGTCAGGGTTTATCCCTGGGTGTTGGTGTATGTTTAGCCCTCAAAAGAAAAAACAATAACACATCACGGACGTTCGTCTTACTCGGCGATGGGGAATGTGATGAGGGATCAGTATGGGAGGCTGCAGCGTCTGCATCACACTATAAATTAGATAATCTTGTTGCCATAATCGATAAGAATGGCATCCAATATGATGGACTGACTTCTTCTATCCTCTCAATGGATCCTCTTGATGAGAAATGGACTGCATTTGGGTGGAATACTTTTGTTGTTGATGGACATGATATCCCACAGTTATATGATGCATTATCTCGTCAGTCGGATAAACCTCTTGCAATAATTGTTAATACAATAAAGGGAAAAGGTGTGTCATTTATGGAAAACGACCCTAAATGGCATAATTCACGATTAACAAAAGAACAATATGATCAAGCTATGAAAGAATTAGGGTGTAATGCATGACTGAGTATACATCACGCAATATCCGTACCTGGTCAATGCTTGGTTCATGTGGTGCATTTGGAATTGCTGCCATGGAACTCCCAAATATAGATGATAGATGTGTTGTTCTAACGTCTGATTTATGTACTTATTCCAGTCTTGACAGATTTAAAACAAAATATCCTGACCGTTTTTTTAATGTTGGAATTGCTGAGCAGAATATGGTAGGGATTGCCGGTGGTCTTGCAAAAGAGAATTTCATTCCATTTGCTACAACATATGCTACCTTTGCTGCAACAAGATGTGCTGATCAGGTGCGCGTAAATATGGGTTACATGAAACTTGGGATTAAACTGGTTGGCTTGACAGCTGGTCTCTCGGTTGGAATTCTTGGAGCGACTCATATGAGTGTTGAAGATATAGCAGTAATGCGTGCAATTCCAAATATTGTAATATTGTCCCCTGCAGATTGTATGGAATCAATTAAAGCTGTAATTGCAAGTGCAGAAATAGAATCACCAGTTTATCTCAGATTGTCTGGGACGATGAATAATCCCATTGTATACAAAGAAGATTATAATTTTGAGATAGGTAAAGCAATTACACTTCGAGAAGGAGATGATGTTGTCATAATTGCTACGGGAACAATGGTGTACAATTCATGTAGAGCTGCTGAACTTCTGGAAGAGAAAGGTGTATCATGCAGAGTTATTGATATGCACACAATTAAACCGCTGGATGAAAATGAAGTTCAAAAGGCGTGTAATGCAAAGTTAATTGTCACGGTGGAGGAGCATAGCATGATCGGTGGACTCGGCGGAGCGGTAGCGGAATGTTTAGCTGGAATGAATAGACATCCTCCATTATTGAGAGTGGGATTGCCGGATATATTTATGCATGCGGGAACGTATGAACATTTAGTTGAAAAATGTGGTTTATGTCCCCCATCGATTAGTGACAGTATCTTTCAATATCTGCAATCTGAACACTGTAATAGATGATTCATTAATGTTCACGTATGAAGATAATAACAATTTACAATAATGATTTACTTGAACCTCTCTTGGATAAAATGGCGAAGTTAACAACTGAGGGATTTGGAGATAGTGTTGAATTATGGAGAAAAAGATTTGCTTATTGGTGGAAGGATAACCCCTATCTTACGGATGACATGCCTGCATGTTGGATAATTTCTAACGATGAAATGGATGAAATATTTGGGTTTCATGCAAGCATACCTATTTTATTTCAACATGGTGATAAGAAACTTCTTGCTGCGGGAAGTGGGACTTTTTATGTGACTCCATCAGCAAGAGGTGCGTTAAGTACTGCTTTAGGGATTCAACCATCACGGCATAAATATGTTGATGTTATGATTTCTACAACAACAAATGCCCTATCACATAAAATGATTTGCTCAATGGGGTATCGCCGTGTAGGAAATATGGATACAATTACGAATTACATGATAATTGTATGTTGCAGAGATTTTCTCTCAATGATCTCGTATTTGGCAAATCACTTTATGATATCTGAAACGGGAATGCGTAAAAAACTCTTATCCATAATGCAGGCATCATGTAATGCTATATCTAGAGTAATTCCAAAAAGGAAGATAAAGAGTGTCCCAGCTCTTACGTCATCAACAACCCATTATCTCCACATATGCCACGATTCATCCGCCTTCATGCAGTATCTCCACCTCCACAAAAAAGGTGACACCATCGAACTCTCCAAAGACAAAACCACCCTTGACTGGATCCTCTTCTCACCTGAAGTACAGGCTCTCCTTCACCGGACAACCGCACAGATATTCACCAAAACCGGAGAATACTGCGGATACTTCATCTACGACATCCAGCACGTTGGAAAAGACACGACCCTTCGCATACGCGAACTCCAGCTCCTGAAACCTGAAGATGCCGTCATAAAACTCATCCTCAAACACGCAAAGATCGAAGCGAAAAATGCAGGCTGTGCGGCGGTCTATTCCGGTCTGCAGAACCCCGACCCTGCAGTCGACAAACTCCTGCATAAACACATACTCCTGTCTCTTAAAACCGACAACAGATATTATGTTAAATTCCGGAAAAATGTGATCACTGATGTCGACCCTTACAGTATCTATGTTCCATCTGATCTGGATCCTGATGTGGGATTTATCTGAACAGCACCCGATTATTTTTTCCGGAATATATTCATCACATATTTCACAAAATACAGCGGCATGCGCAGACTGTACTCGGCCGCATTCCCGTCGATCACCGCCATATCCCTGCTGGACGAAAACGTATGAAACGCCTTTGCATACGGTGCATACCCGGGCAGGATCGATACGACCGACTCAGAAAACTCCTCGCGTGTTAACGTGTCGATGCGCATAATGGCGAGCTCTCCGCCATAGGTACGTGAACAGTCCTGTGTCGGGCGGTAGAGGACCCCCTCGTGAACAAACGGCCTTCCTCCGTCACGTGCAATAGACGTGTCATAGAGAATAGGATTCATCGGATGCGGCGTCCATGTGCCAAGCGGATCCTCCGCATACCATATCTCGAGTTTTTGCTCAGCATCCCGATGCAGAGAAGAATACGGCGTTACAAACAGCCACCAAAGACCCCCGTGATGGAAGATCACCGGGTCGATCCCTTGGTAATCCGGAAGAACAACTGCTGCCTTCTCCCAGCGGTCAGGGCTTCCATCCGCACGGTAAACTGCTAACTCGCCGGACTGGAAGTTCTCAGGGATCATATAAAGCCCTCCCTCATACTCAAAAAGATACGGATAGGAAAAATGAGTTTCTCCCTCAAGAGCCGTATGCACGTACGGCTCGATGTCCTCTGCATGCCTGCAGACGTCAGCGGCAGACACATAGGAAATTATCCCGGTTCCGCGTTTCGACTCCCAGTTTTCAAAAAAAATCAGGGGTTCGCCGAAATAGCGGGTTATAAAACAGTCGGCATAGAAGTTGTACTTGTCCTGCGGCTTGAACCAGAGGATATGTTGAAATCGTTTATGTAAAATATCGCCGGGAGCATAATCGGGGATAAGCCCAATGGCCCAGCGTGGATTTACGAGTGTTTTTCTTGCATCATCAAGGGGTTTTGGAAGCATCATCTGCGGGGTCTCCGATATTCTGAACGCAGATCTTCAAGCAGCGCAACAACAATGAAGAGATCATGCAGCTTAAATGAAGAAACACAGTATTCAGTTTTGATTATTCTCAATAGATATTGACCGCGAAATTTATAAAAGAGAGCCGTCATTGGATGCTGTACTATGTGATATCATAAATCAGCTCGATACATCCTGCTTACAAAAACAGAAATCGAACAGCATTTCCAAAAGCAGGATTGGGTGCTTTACATCACCGGACAATGGAGCAAAGCATGATGATTGCCGAATAGGGTCCGGGCACGATATATATTGTCACTCCCTCCCCACCATCTGTATCATCTGCGCCACCGCATACAAAATCACCGCAACACAGCAGAGCAGCATCCCCATCATCAGCATCATCATCGAGACGAGTGTGATCGTCGGGGACCAGGCGCCGGTCTGCACTGAAATCAAAAGCGCCTGATAGGCGAGAAAGACCCCGATGATCAGAATGATCAGCCCGGGGATCCCGAACGCCGTCACCGGCCGCCTGATCGTTACAAATCGTAACACATTCATCAGGACCGTGATCCCGTGCCTGAACGGATTCTGCGAGCTCGTGCCGTCGATATCATACCGCACTTTGATCGGGATCTCCCCGACCTTCAGACGGTGATCGCTCATCTGCACAAGGATCTCGGAGCCGGCAGACATGCCTTTTCCCGACGGATGGATCACCATATACGCACTCTTCGCATATGCCCGGTAGCCGCACTGCGAATCGCTCACGCGGATGTTTCCGGCTGCCATCAGCGTTGCACGGTCGAGAACCTTCATCCCGAGCTTCCGGTAACCGGGAATCATATCCTTACTTGACGTCTCCAGAAACCGTGAGCCGATGACAACATCATACCCCTCCATGATCTTTTCAACGAACCGGGGAACATCCTTCGGGTCGTGCTGACCGTCGGAGTCGATGATGATCAGAATATCAGGCTTGTATTTCTGTGCAGTCAGAAAGATCGTACGCAGAGCCCCGCCGTATCCCTGATTGATCCGGTGACGGATAACGACCGCACCAGCCTCTTCAGCAGCAGCTATGGTATTGTCCTTCGATCCGTCATCTACGACAACGACCACGTCAGCAAACGGCTTCACAGCAGCAACTGTGGCGCCCACACGATCCTGCTCGTTATAGGCAGGCATCGCAACCATTACGGAAGGCTTTTCAGAGAGGGGGTCCTGACTGGGTATAGAAAAATGAGAAGTTGTTGTATCGTTGTTGGCCACACTACCACCATTGTGTATCTCTCACTATAGGAATACATAGGTATTTGTGCTTCGATGAGGGTTATATTTCACGGTAGGCGGGCTCTGCTTGGCTCCGCTCTGATGCTTCATTTTGATTGGGATGCTGAACCTTCGAAGAAACACGAAGACGAAGAAACTGAATGGAGCGACGAAGACCATCTCCATCCGGAAAAGAAGACAGCGGCTCCGGCGCTGCGTTGTCAGAGCGCTGTTAGAGGAGGAAGAGGAGGGAAGGGGGTGCAGATGCGTGATGGAGCACCATGCATGGATTGTAGAGAGGATACAGGCGGGTGTGGATGGATGAAAAACCGCGTTTGCATGGCTACGCCTTGCTCTCCGCGCCGATTCGCTCTCTGACTTGGGATGAGAACCATCACTTGAAGTCAGGAGAGTATATGGCTGGGTGTGGATGGATGAGATAAAACCAACCGCGAATCGAATCCACACAAATATCACATACATTCAATCTGAGCACCCCACTCTTGATGAACTACCTTGCAACACACAGGGACCCCAGCAAATAGGATACTCCACCGCGGGACGCTCCGCGCCGGAGTCGCGTCCCCGCACCCCGAATAAAAAAAGAGTTCGCACTATTCCCCTATTAAAAACAGAAGAACTTCCTTTCCTCCGCCCCTGTCCCCCTTTTCGTGCATTTCGTTGATTTTGGTGGCTTTCACGTGGGGGACGGGGGAGGGTTCTTCAGGGGTCAACCCGGCTGATTCTTTCTTTTTCGTGTTTTCGGGGATTTTTCGTGAATTTCGTGTGATGGAGATATGCATCTACACTTTCTAATACATGAACTCGACGTACACCCAAAAAAAGAGATTCTGCACCCTTGTATATTTCGCGCCGATTCGCGGTTGGTTTTTTCTCATACATCCACACCAAGTCATCTCCCTTCCGAATTGGATTCACACCAACACCCCGTAACTCCTATTCTATAGTAACATTCACCTTATGTAATCTGGATTTCAAATCATCAAGATTCCAGATCGTCTCAGCCTCCACATTATAAAGCGGATTATAATCAGGATCATCTTCAAGGTCTAATATACCGCTGACTTCTTCCCACCTCAAAAACAACGCACGACCATAATTATCAAGATTCTGCTTTTGACGTTTTAAGTCTTCAAGCTCACATTCCAAATTCTCAATTTTTAACTGAATGGCGTCTGCTTTTACGTATTTTTCATTCAACAGTGAATCATACTTTTCTGCCTTGATTTTACGTGAATCTTCTGTGTCGCCATCTTCAACACCTTTGAATTGTTCAAGCCATTTCAGTGAATCTGCATCATCCAGTAGCTCCTCGATTTCACATTTAATATCATACAATTCTTTGGAAGAGTGGCGATGTCTATCCACTTCTTTAAGTGAAGCAGTACCCCCATTCCCTCTAAATATATCATCCATATTTGATTCCAAAAGTCTTTTCTTCTTTTCGTATAGTAAAATCAATGCAGAAATATAACAGAGAACTTTATCGGAAGGTGACTGTGTATCGGTCATAACAGGTAGTTGTTTGTGTAAGATAAAATACATCTTGGTTGAATATCAGAATCTTAAATGAGAGAATTGTCACAGCCCTCATTATGTGTATTATCATGTATATTTTCAGGGATAAAAGCAGTTCAAATTCCCTCGACGGATCATACCCATGACCTTGGAAATAGCTATTTGAGGCTGTAAAACCAACATACTATACAACGAAAGCAGCACCTGAATGCCTGCATGCTGCCGGGTCTTTTTCTGTGATCACCATGACCGACACCTTTGAAAAATGCAGATATTATAAAAAACGAATAGACGCATTACGTCCATTCCCTCCGGAAACACTCGCCTCATTAAAAAAATACTTCCGTGTAGGTCTCACCTACACCAGCAATGCAATAGAAGGAAACAGTCTTACCGAATCGGAAACAAAGGTCCTCATAGAAGACGGACTCACCGTCAGCGGCAAGCCTCTGCGTGATATCTATGAAACACTCGGCCATGCCAAAGCATACGGATACATCTACGACATCCTTTCAGCCAAAACAATAACCGAAGACCATATCAAAACACTCCACCGGTTGTTCTATGACCAGATAGACACAGGCAATGCAGGCATCTACAGGAAAGAGCGTGTTGTTGTCACCGGCAGTCATTATCCCTTGCCAAAACCGGAGCAGATCCCGGAAAAAATGAAAGAATACATCCATTGGTTCAATGCACATGAAAAAACCACGGATCCGGTCCGATTTGCAGCATTGTCCCACCAGAGATTCGTCTTCATCCATCCGTTCATCGACGGCAACGGACGGGTCGCAAGACTCATCATGAACCTCGCATTATTACGTGCAGGATATCAGATCTGCATTATTCCACCGATACTGCGGCATGAATACGTCGAATCCCTCGAACTCGCTCATAAAGATACAAAACCCTTCATCGAATTCATCGCCGGCAGGATCATCGAAACGGAAAAGGATATCCTGAGATTATTTGGAGAGTCAACAACACTGGATGAAGGTGCAAAGCAGATAAATGAAGGTGCAAATCCGAAGGTCAGCCTGGAAAATGAAGGAGTAAATTCAGTATGCAGACTCATAACCGGGCAGCCGGGCCTCAATACCAGGGATTTGGCTGAACTGACAGGTAAGAGCAGATCCAGTGTTGAACGGTATATCCGTATTCTCAAAGCAAACGGCAGAATCGAGTTCCGGGGTGCTGCAAAAAACGGCGGGTATTATCCGCTGATCGATAAATGAGCGACCGCCTGGCCTGCGACCGTAAGGAATAAGAAGCCTGTTTTGTAGGGAACGGGTTGATGGGCGAATGCTCGGGTGAAACGTTCGGAAAAAATCAGGGCTGCGTTCCCTCAATGATTTTCCGGATCTTTATCTGGATCTCCGGCGACTCAAGAGCCTCCATGAACCGGGAGGTGAGAGTATCAACACTCATCTCTCTCCGGGTCATATCTGCAACTACGAGTGAGGTCATATAATCGCTGATCGATGTGAACGGGGTGTCATCTCCCTGACATAACTCCTTGATTTTGCGGTAATACTCCGGACTGATCCGAAACCCTATCTGCTCCTTTTTGCTTTCGATCGTGACCATGATTTCTCACACTATATATCAAGTTCATATCATTAAGATATCCTGTTGAGATCGATTGAAACGGAAAACCGATCATCGCAGATGAAATCAACCGTGATCCTCAGTCAAGGGCTCCATTTTGGGTGTAATCAGGTTTGGCGTTTCTCTGTATGCGGCAAGAGAATTGGCAAAATATATATCTCCGGCTTTCCTCTCTTGTGTATGATTCAAAGGCGAAGACCCAAGGTTCCGGATGTCCGGCGGTCCTATATTATCAGTGTCTCGATCCAGCCGGGCTGCTACAGGCATATTCGCATCTCGGCAAATATGACACTGGAGGCTTTGCATGAGATAATTATATCAGAGACAGAATTCTTGGATGTTCAGCATCTGCATGCGTTTTTTATGGACAATAAAGTGTGGGGGAGTCGTGACAGCTTTTATGGATATGATGCGAACGGCGGAAATCAGCCCGGGGACATGATCGACAGGGATGTCCGACTGAGTCAGCTTGCTTTATTTAAGGGGAAGCAGTTTGTCTATGTGTTTGATTTTGGTGAGCAATGGACGTTTAATTGCCGGGTCCTGCAGGTTCTGGATGAGGATACAGAAAAGCCGGTTGTGATACGGAGTAAGGGAGAGCCGCCCGAACAGTACCCGGATGATGAAGAGGATGATGAAGAGAGTGAGATCGAATTGACTCTTAAGTCCTAAATGAGCCGGGAAAAACCCTAACGTGAGCCTTGGATACAGGATATTTCCAGCGCGTCGGGCTCCTTACTCCTAAATCAGACGTAGTGTGCTGACACGCCCGCTCGCAAATCAGAGATTTGCTCGCCGACTCGGGCTTACAGCCCTCGCTTAATCGCAAATCTATCGAGTTGGTCGCAAGTCTATCGACTTGGGCTCAAGGTAAAGCCAAATAGGAATCCTGATATCATCTTCACACCATAAAACACCGTAAGGAGACAGAGAATATGCAGTACCTCATCACCGGCGGTGCCGGATTCATCGCATCCCACATAGCAGAAGACCTGATTGCCAGAAACCATGACGTCGTCCTCATCGATGATATGTCTGCAGGAAGCGCTAAAAATATCCAACCTGACGCTGAATTCATCAAAGGTTCGGTCACGGACCGTGCCCTTCTCGACAAGATCTGTAAGACCCATACCTTCGAAGGCATCTTCCATCTAGCAGCGGTCGCAAGCGTCCAGAAGTCCATCGAGGATCCGACACTCGTCCATGAAGTCAACGCGACAGGCACCATGAATATCCTCAACGCAGCAAAAGAACACACCATCCGAAAAGTCGTCCTCTCTACGTCAGCCGCGGCATACGGCGACAACCCGGTGTTCCCGAAAAGAGAAGACATGCTGCCTGAGCCGCTCTCGCCGTACGCTGTCTCAAAGATCGCAGGAGAGATGTACTGCAGAAACTTTGCCGACCTCTTCGGCGTCGAGACCGTGGCCCTCAGATACTTCAACGTGTTTGGCCCGCGTCAGGACCCGAATGCCGAGTATGCCGCCGTCATCCCGAAGTTCACCGAAAAGATCGTCCACGGAGAGAAGCCGATCATCTTCGGCGATGGGAACCAGACACGTGACTTCGTCTTTGTCAAAGACGTCGTCCAGGCAAATATGCTCGCGATGAACTCCCATACGAGCGGCCTTTTCAACATCGGGACCGGGATCCAGACCTCATTGAACGATCTTGCAGGAATGATCATGCGTGCAGCGGGGGTCACCTGCGAAATAATCTATCAGGATCCACGACCTGGCGACATCAGATACTCGGTCGCCGACATCTCAAAGGCAAAACAGGAGCTGGGATATGCACCGAAGTACTCGATCGAGGACGGGATCAAAGAGACGGTCGCATACTTCAAAGACCTCCTTTGAAAAGGAACTTAAAAAAAAGAATGAGAGACAAAATCAAACAATAGCGCTGATTTCAGATTCATAACTTCCTTTCCGTAATCTCATATCATCGGGGTGCGGGAGGGCGACTCCGGCGCGGAGCCCGACGCGGTGGAATATCTTTATTTTGAGGCACACACATTTCCATGGGTTCATCTGCTGCGGAATATTTAACATACTCGTATTAAAGGGGATTCGATTTTTAATCGCTAAAATGCATAATCTTATCCTAAGATATTTTAATAGGATATCCCACCGCGGGCCGCTCCGCGCCGGTCGCCAGCCTCTGGCTTGCTCAAGGCTTACGTCGCTTTCGCTCCCCTCGCCAGTCGCGGCCCCGCACCCCAAAAATACGTGAGAATTATTACTTCTCTTTAATTTCCCTTCACGACCCGCTCCTCAACGCCTTCAACCGGTCCCGGAGCTGGATCGCCCGCTCGAAATCCAGCGACGCCGCCGCTGCATTCATCTCCGACTCCAGCTCGATGATCAGATTCGGGATCTCCAACTTCGGCAGGTGCCGGATATCCTTGATATCGATCTCCTTCTCCCGCACCGGTTTTATGATCGTCACCGGCGTTATCCCGTGTTCTTCATTGAATGCGATCTGCATCTCACGACGGCGTGCCGTCTCGGCAAGGGCCGCCCGCATCGAATCCGTCATCTTATCCGCATACAGCACGACATGCGAGTCGGAATTCCGGGCAGCCCGCCCGATGATCTGGATAAGACTCCGGGCATCCCGCAGGAACCCCTCTTTATCCGCATCCAGGATCCCGATAAACCCGACCTCCGGGATATCCAGTCCCTCCCTCAGCAGATTGATCCCCACGAGAACATCAAAAATACCGAGCCTCAGCTGACGGATAAGCTCGGTCCGCTCCAGGGTCTGGATCTCCGAGTGCAGATACCGGGTCTTGATACCCTGACCTGCAAGATACTCGGTAAACTCTTCGGCGAGTTTCTTCGTGAGCGTCGTCACAAGAGCACGATCCCCGCGTTTGATCACCGCCTCTATCTCCCTAAGCAGATCATCAGTCTGACCCTTGATCGGCCGGACCTCCACCACAGGATCAACGAGACCCGTCGGGCGGATGATCTGCTCCACGATCTGAGACGAATGCTCCCGTTCATAATCTCCCGGCGTTGCCGAAACGAAGATCACCTGCTTCAAATACTTCTCAAACTCAGCGAACATCAGCGGCCGGTTATCGAATGCGCTCGGCAGACGGAACCCGTATTCCACAAGAGACTGCTTCCTGGAATGGTCGCCGTTGTACATCCCCCGAACCTGCGGGAGAGACTGATGACTCTCATCGATAACCATCAGAAAATCATCAGGGAAATAATCCAGCAGACAGTACGGCTTTTCTCCCGCAAGCCGGCGATCGAAGTGCCGGGAGTAGTTTTCGATCCCTTTACAGGAACCCGTTTCTTCGATCATCTCCAGATCATACTGGGTCCTCTGACGCAGCCTGTGCGCCGCAAGATCGTCCAGACGGTTCTCGGCAAGCACCTCTTCCAGCTCGGCCCTGATAGAATCAATAGCCGCCTGCTTCTCCGACTCAGGCGTGACGAAATGGCGGGCGGGATAGATGAAGAAGTACTCCATCCGCTCCTTCTCCTTTCCCGTGGTTTTATCGATCTCACTGATCCGGTCGATTGTGTCGCCGAACAGTTCGATCCGAATGATATCGTTGAAGTAACCCGGGATGAGATCCACGGTGTCGCCTTTGACGCGGAACCTGCCGGGCATCAACTCCATGTCGTTTCTCTCAAACAGGATCGAGATCAGCCGTTCAAGAAGTTCGCGGCGGCCGATATTCTGTCCCTGACGGATCTCAAACCCGAGATTCTGGAAATTTTCCGGGTTGCCGAGACCGTAAATACAGGAGACCGACGCAATCACGATGGTATCGCGGTGGGACAGGAGCGACGCGGTCGCCGCAAGGCGCATCATCTCGATCTTCGGATTGATGGAGGCGTCCTTCTCTATGTACTGATCCTTTTTCGCGATATAACTCTCAGGCTGATAAAAATCATAGTACGAGACGAAATACTCGATATGATTGTTCGGAAAAAAATCCTTGAACTCGTTGTAAAGCTGGGCGGCAAGGGTCTTGTTGTGGGCAAGAACGAGGGTCGGACGCTGGACATTTTGTATGACGTTCGCGATCGTGAAGGTCTTTCCAGAACCGGTGACACCCAGAAGTGTCTGGAATCGTTCACCATCCTGAAGACCTTCGGTCAGCTCTTCGATCGCTTTCGGCTGGGAGCCTTTGGGGGAATAGGACGACTGTAGGGAAAACTGGTCAGGCATGATCAGAAATCATCGAAGTCGACCTCGTCAGCCTCCGGAACAATGAATGCCGTGTCGTAGACCTGGGAGAGATATCTGACGAAAAATACGATGATCGGGATCATGACGAACAGATAGACGCCAATGAGGATCACGATCGCGACACCGTTGAAGGCAAAGATCTGGGCAAGCGTGATCAGGATGAACGTGACCAGCAGGAAGAGGATGCTCATGATAACGAGGGAGAGGATGTAATCATACCAGCCGATTTTTTTAATGATCGCGGACATTTCGCGGATATGGGTCGCCTGACCAAGCGAGCCGGATCTTGTCAGATGAACGAGACCCACGAACGCATACAGCGAAACCAGGATTATGGTGATGAACTGGATGGCCACATACGACAGGGTGATAAGAACGGTGAACAGACTTTCCAGCGCCAGCACATCGATCGTGGTATACAGCCCTGCTTCGGGGAAGAGATAATAAAAGATCATCGCATAGATGAGCGAGATGACGATTATCGGGATCGCGTAATAGAGAACGACGAAATTGATCCGCCATCCGCTGAAAAACAGCCCCCAGAGATTCTTATGATCAGGCATCTCCCCGGCTTCGCTTTTGGCGATACGATAACAGTATCCCTGGATCAGCGGGACGAAGAAGACACAGGCAAGACTGATGATGACAGCAAGATACTGCAGAAGTCCGGACAAACTCGATGCAGTGAATCCGTAGTTGTTGTTGACAAACACGCTGACGAGCAGCGGCAGAACGGCGAGCTGGAAGAGGAGTGAAACGATGACCAGGCAGACCAGGATCGGAATAACGAAGTAGAGAAACAGAACGATCCAACGCGGTAAAAATTTCAGACCGAAAAACGCCTCTTTGGTATAGGTATAAGCTCCTGATATGATATCTGCATGTTCCATGGGTGCTGTCCTTATGTAATTACTATTGTCCGACTCTATTATTAATTGTTGGCTATGGCCCTGTGATTATACGGCATGCCATAGGAATTTCTCGGAACGCAGACCTTTTTTCTTCTGACCGGTGGGCGTTTCGGCAAGATCGTCGACGACGCTCCGGAGAAGGGAGCTACCGGAATCGGCTTCATGGATGAGCCACGCTTCGACGGTGAGCGGAATGACGTCCCCGTAGGATCCGTGATGGGACTGGATGATGTGTCTGAGCTGAAGAAGCTGGTCGTCGGAGATGAGATTTTTGTACTCGTCGATGTACATGATCCCCATCGTGATATGCTCTATGAGGTTGTAGGTGTCGTTTGGCACATAGCCGTATCCGACTTTGTCGAAGCAGAAGATCTTGCCGATGTCATGGAGAACAGCGCCGGCGATGACCATGTCCCGGTTTATGTCTGTTCTGGGTATGATATCAACGAGCGAGAGGGCGATCTTGACGGTTTCGAGAGAGTGTTCACAGAGACCGCCGGTGTATTCGTGGTGGCGGCGTATAGCTGCCGGACATCCGTAGAATCGTCCGTCGAGGCAGCAGGCAACGAAGAGTTTGAGGTCGCCGTTTTTGATGGTGCCGATGATCTTCTGGATCTCGAGAGCATTGGCGTTGAGGTCGGCGGGAGTGTAGATGAACGCGGTTTCCTGACCGGGTTTCAGGGTGACGGGACCTGCAAAGATATCTTTCGCGGTCTCAAGCGAGTCGGAGAAGACATGGATCTCGCCGTTCTGGTTGATCCTGCCTTTGCCGGATATTTTATAGACGCGGCCGACCTGTATGATCCTGGCGATCTCTTCAGCTTTTTCTCCATGAAACTTTGCTTCGATGACACCGGTCCGGTCGGCAAGGGTGAGGTGGGCGAACTGTTCGCCGCGTTTGCTTCTGAGGTCGGCACGTTTTATCAGGAAGAGTGAATCCACCAGGGTGGATTCGCTGATATTTTCTACGAATTGGGTTTTTTCCATGGTATCCTCGCAATTTCACCGTCAGGGAAAGTATAGTTGATTATATTGGTGTGTCGTTTTGACTAATCATGATTCTGTTTGGTGGTGTGCAGATAAGGGAGAGTATGCTGATCGGCGAAATATCAGTGATGATCACGAGGAGGTTTTGTCCCGGATCATGATACCAATGTGAACGGCAGTCGGAAGAAGGTATAGCTGATATGTGTCGTAAGTGATACATTTATATTAGATAAGTAGCAATATTCAATCAAAGTACCTTAATATAGATTATGAGTCTGTCCAATTCTCAGAGACAGAACGATGATCTAACGTATGGTCTGGTTCGTGACCGTACAAGAGGAGGATGCGGGTCCCCTTTTGTACCTGATCAGCATATGATGAAAATGTAAGCTGACCAGATGATTTTTTGGATTGAAGTACAATGGCGCATACCTACAAGAGAGATAATCCGAAGGGAAAACGTACGTTGGCGATCGTATCTTTTTTCATTATTCTCCTTATTGTGCTCGGTTTTGCGGCCATTATAGGATTTTTCGGATCAGATTATGTAGTCCAGAAGTCGCTTGAGGACCCGGATGTGGTGCTCCATATGACGGTGTCGGGAGGGGACGTGATCGTGACGATCTACGAGGGAAGAAGGGTCAATGAACTGCAGATGCTCGTTCTGGAGATCGAAAGTGTTTCGCTCCCTAGTTCGATGTCGATGATGCCGGCACCGGAATATGGAACAGGTATCGTGACTTTTTCGAATATCTGCAACGGAATAACGGGTGTCAGAAAAGTTGGGGTCCGCGGAATTTTTACGGACGGTAGTTCAAGCCTGCTCAAACTCAATACGATAAAGTTTACCTGAAATGGGGATACTGATTCGACATACGCCTCTCAGTAACGATCAGATGAGCAACTCCCATATATAGTTAAGTGGGAAAAAGGTGTACACATAACACATTATACTGACATAAAAGGTGTATTCCTCAGGTACAGACTCATCACCCGCGGCTCGAAAGTTTGATAACTTGCTCAGCCTTGGTGACATTGCATGTCATCAGGAACTCACAAGTCTGATGATTTTTCAACTACGATGGGACTTCGCGTCACCATGCACTCGCAAATCAAAGATTTGCTCAGCCTTGGTGACATTGCATGTCACCAAGACACTTCCATTACCGCTTTTTCCTCCTCTTTGAGAACGGTTCCACCGTTCTCCGGGACAAACACGTACTTCTCCATCGGCTGATAATTCGGATACAGGGCGCATTTGTCCAGAACATCCACGAACTCGCGTAGGTAGAGTCTTGGAACAACATCCACCCGGCCGCCGAACCGGTTGGTCACCTTTTCGATCATCGTTCTGATGAATTTGGGTGAAACGCGGGTCTTATCCACCTCCTGATATGCCTCTGCATAGATATTCATGACCTTGCCTGCGGCCTCGCCAAGCTTCTCCACATCGAACTTGGGAAGAACGATCTGGGTCTGCATGGGATTCGAAAATCCGTCATCAGCGATGATCCCGATCCGGTCGTAGAGAGGAGGGAGGGAACGGATGCCTTTTGAACTATCGAAGAACGCCGGCGTTCCGGCAAAAAGGAAGAAACAGTTCGGCAGCTCATTCTTATCGATCATATCGACGATCTGCCGGAGATTGATATACCCCTTCTCTCTCTGGGGACGGGCAAAAGCCTGGGCAGTTTCTGCCTCGTCAAAACTCACCAGAAGACCGGCATACCCTGCCTGGGTCATCACATACACCAGACCTTTCAGGAACTGCAGAGCATCGCCCTCGGTGATCCCGCCTTTGACCCCTGCCTGTGCCTTGAAGCTTCTGCCGACCGTTGACTCTCCCGACACCCAGCCGATCGCCGCCTGAGCCGTGGCAAAATCGCCTTTATTATTTGCCTGATAATACGTTCGCAGAGCCGAGGCAAGACCGGAACTCATCCCGCTCACCCGTTCAAGGACCGACTCGATCTCCTTTTCCGTCAGATCGACCAGACGCGGATCATCCTCTTTGATCCCGGTACTGATCAGACGGTCCTCGATCCCGTAGATCCAGGTGTCGATGATGCTTTTCAGCGCATGCTCCTCGGTCCCTGTAGTGAATCCAGAACAGATCCTGGCGTAGATCGCCTGAAGTTTATGAAGCGGCGTGTCCGGCGAGATGACGACATGCGAGGTGACGAACCGCTGCTTCTGTCCGATCTCGACCGCCCGGGAGATCAGAAAGGTCTTACCGGATCCATACTCACCGCGAACGAATTTGCAGTCCGCATGCCCGCATGCCACATACTCCAGTTGGGATCTGATGACCTTTTCCTCGGTCGAAAGACCGACCGCGAGTCGGGAAAGTCCGGCCTGTGGCACCGTTCCCCGGCGAAGTGCATTGATGATCCCAACGCTCTCCAGTTTCCGGTCACTATGTCCGTTATGTTCCGACATAACCGTACACCTCGCCGCGTTCACCGACACCGCGTTTCTCGATCAGCGAGATCCCGTGTTCGGCAAGTTTGGTAAGCATCGAGTTTACGATACCCGCAACACGCCGGGTCTCGAGAACGGCGCGAAGATCCATTTCTGTTGCTTCGCGGTGTTCTTTTAGGAAGATGAAAACCGCAGACTCACGCGAATCAAGGAACGAGAGATCATAGGCGTCAGTTTTTTGCTCCTCTTCTTCCACCTGGGTCTCGACGATGACCGGTCGTTCGGCAAGTGCCCGACCTTTCAGACGCGAGAGGACATCCATGAAATCCTCCACGCGGATCCTTGCCGGATAACAGGGAAGAACGTCGATGCCTGCGAGACAGCACCATTTGCAGGTCTCATAGTCCTGCCGTTCCAGTGCATCGATGCCTGAATACAGGTAGCCTGCAGAGAGCATCTCGCGTCCGTTCGAAGAGAGTTTGTCGGTGACACTGCTGAGTTTCTTGATGATCATATCCTTTGCTTTGACATTTTTATAGATCCCTTCCTCACCATTGAACACGGAATCTGCGATGATCTCGATATCCGGGATTTTGGACGTATTCGCCATCATATACCGGATCGTTGTCTCGCACTCGCGTTCGTCTCCGCTTCGCCTGAGAAAACCGGAATAGGCGATACCACCGCGGATGAAGTCCGCCCGGTAAGCCCGGTAATACCAGTCCCGTGCCTGAGACAGGGAACCTGCTTCTTCGTATGCTTTGCCGATCCACGCGAGACAAACCGGCGTTGGATACGGTGAGAGAATGATGCTGATGATCCCCGCGACCTCTTCTTTTGTGCGTACGGTCGAGAGAAAAGCGGTGAATTTGGATATGACCAGTTCCTGAAGAAGCGGGTCGGCGTCATCAGCTTTGCAGAGCTGGGTGATCAGCTCACGGTAAACACTGTTCGCCGCTTCACCGTTTCCAAGGCGTGCTTCCAGTTCGGCAAAGAGCAGGCGGTACACCGGATCTTTTGTCGTTTTGAGCAGTTCGCCCAGCTCATACCTCGCAGAGGTATAGTTGCCGAGAAGTTTTTCGAGAAGGATGTAGGAGAACCTGATCTGCGAAACGGTTTCATCATCGACATGTGCCTCCTCAAGACTGTCCAGTGCTGAACGGTATGCCCGCTCGGCGCCGGCCGGATCAAGTGCGGCGAGTGCCTCCAGACTCTGCCTGAGATAGACAGTGTCTTTGAGCGTGTTCCATGCACGAAGGGAGAGACGCATCGCCTTCTGATACTCCTTTTCCGCATACAGTGCGTCGATGTACTCATGACTGAAGGTATCGTCCCCGAAGTTCTGGATATGGAGAGCGATCGCCTCACTGGGTTCGCCGACGCGGGTAAGGGTCTGCATCAGTTTTCTGATGTCATCCGGATTGTTTTCCAGTCTTACGAGAGCACGCAGTGAGGGTATGGCACCTCTCATATCCTCCTTTTCGAGAAGGAGAGCAGCGTACTTCCGGAGAGCGGCTTTGTTCTCCGGATCAAGGATCAGAGCGGTCGCATACTCTTCTGCGGCAGTATTTCGGTCAGAATGTTCCAGAACAAGACCGAGATAACTGTGCAGATACGAGGATGCCGGCATGAGCCGGATGAGATCTTTCAGGAGGGAGCCTGCCGTGTCATACAGACCGGTCTCCGTGTAACTCCGTGCGGCTAAAAGAAGAAGTGCAGGATCACTTGTGCCGGATGCAAAGGAGATGACCTCTGCGTACTTTCCGGCGTTGAAAAGCTCCATTCCAACGGAGAGGTTCTTGGCGGTTGCAGCAGGGTCGTCGGTCATGTTTTTTCAGAGTATTACTGACAGAATGGCACGTCCGAACTCTTCAGCATCGAAGGGGGTTTGTGCAGTAACTACGTTACCATCAACGACGACTTTGTCCTGCATGATCTCTGCTTTATCGAGTGTGAGGATCCGAAGCGTTGCAGGCGTCTGAAGACAGGTCGCTTTTTTCCCGGCAAGGAGGCCAGCTTCAGCCAGGATAACGGGAGCGAGACATATGGCAGCGGCGACTTTGCCGGTTCTGCCGATCTGGTTGGTTATATCGATGAGTTTTTCATTTCGCCAGAGTTCGTCCTGGCAGCCGATCCCGCCGTCGATGACGATACCATCAAAATCTGCAGGATGTACTTCACTTATTGAGAAGTCCGACTCAACGATCTCTCCGTGCATGCCGTAACATTTCCCGTGGACGGTTGATGCGGTCAAACATTCAACGCCCTGGTCTTCGAGTATTTTTTTAGGAACAGTATATCCCTTATCTATGAAACGGTCTGATGCAATGACGAAGAGAATCTTCATACTATATGGTTATGTTTTGAGATGATTTAAGTTGTTCATCCTGTCAATGCTTTTCACTGCAGTCATTTTTCCGAAGAAAGGCCGAATCAGACGGAAGAGCGGCCGATCAGTTCCGTCAGTTCGGCAACGAACGCGTTCATCTGGAGATATTCGTTCTGCCCCTCGACGAGCGTTATATCGGCCTTGGAGAAAAGCAGTGCCAGATCCGGGGTAATATTCCCAATAAGACATTGACGAAGCGAACGGAGCACGTCGCCTGCACCCATGCCGTAATCTATCTGAAGATTTTCAACGATGCGTTGGGCTGCTGCAAAATCACCCCGGCCGGCCGCAAGGATGACCGCTGCCGACAACTCGCCGGTCTCAGTCGTCATAAGCTCTGAAAGATCGCTGACGTCGTGAAGGGCCATGAGTTCCAGCCAGACGAGAGCCTTTCTGAGATCGCCCTTTGACCCGAGGATCAGCATATCCAGATTCTCGTCGGAGATCGCATCATTGCATCCTTCCTGTTCGAGCACATGCTTCAGATAGTCCCGCATCGTTGCTTCATCGATCGGCAAAAAGTAGAGCGGGACGCACCTTGATCTAATCGGGTCGATGATCGATGCCAGAGAGTTGGTGACGAAGATGAACCGGCAGGTCTGACTGTACTGTTCCATGATCCGGCGAAGAGCGGCCTGGGCGTCCTTCGTGAGATCGCCTGCTCCGTCAAAGATGATCAGACGAAACGGAGCGGAGAGAGGTTTAAGCGAGGCATGCCACCTGACGACATACTTGAAATTCGCGAGAACGGATTTGTTCTTCTGATACAGGTGAGCGAACCGGTCGTTCTCTGCAAAATAGGTGTGACCCTGAGAAAACATCACGCTCACCGGCAGCACGGTCGTGTTTTCTGCAGCCGCTTCGGTATAAAAAAGTCGGGAGAAGACCTCAAGAGTTGAGGACTTCCCGCAGCCGCTTCGTCCGATCACCATCAGATGCGGGAGGTTTCCCTGTGCGGCATACGCCGATAACTGCTTTACCGGACTATTCTGTCCTATCACTTCTTCGAATGATGTCGGGCGGTATTTTTCAATCCAGAGCATGGGCAAGGAATTCCTGAATATCCTTTATCGCCTGCCTGAGGAAATATCTTCCGTCGATCTCGGGCATGGAGATGGTCTCGCCCGAGGCCTTAAGCCGCTCGCATTCCAGAGCGATGTTAGGCAAGGCACGGGTGACCTCGTCGATGATCGGCAGGGTGGCGGTCTTGGATGTCCGGTCGATCGGGTTCAGATCCACCGTGATCACCAGTTTGCCCATCGCAATGAGGGCTTCGCACCGGTCACCGTCTTCGAGAGGGACGAGAACAACGTCAGCCGATCCGATACCGTCTGGTCGGCAGAGACCGCGGGCATGGGGGAGCGGGACGCACCGCTCGACAGGTCCTTTGGAAACGATACACCCGGCCTCTTCGAGAACACCGGTGACGAGTGTCATCCGCTCCTCGGTCCGGTGGAACAGGTTCACCTCGACCTCGGCACCGCTCGCCTTCTGCAGCAGAGCGATCTCGTGCGCCGCAAGAGCTGCGGTGTTTCCATTGATGGAAAGGACCGGATGCTTTGCCGCAAGCAGAACACGGGCGGCGAGTTTCTCGGCTTCCAGCGCTGATGCGGATGTTTTTTCGCCGAACAGATAATCGAACGCTTCACCGCGTCCGTGGGAGGTCAGACCCTCCATAGAGACGACGCCGCTTTTTGCGTGAGCGGCAAGCTGTTCTCTCGTGATAAGCGATTTGTATCTTGGGTGTGATGTGGGAATATCAGACATGGTTTTCCTCCAGAATGACCGGACCTGATCTGCTGACATGCAGTAGAATCGGTTCTCCGAACTGTTTCAAAACATTTTCAGCCGCGGGACCGACGGCAAAGACGCCGTTTCCAAGCATCGTCATGGATGCAGGAATCCCTGCCGCTTTACAGGCGGCAAGCACCGGGATAAGGTCGGGCGGCATAAGCCCGCTCTTTTCCGTGAAGGAGGCGGAATTCTCCATGAACTCTGCAAGGGACGTCGGCTCGCGTTCCGGGAACGCGGCGGCAACCTGCTGCATCTTCTCATGAGAGGTGATGACGTCGTGCGTGGAGATGCCGCCAAAAGAGATCGTCCAGAACTCTTCTTCCGGATAGAAACGGGTCGTTACGCCCGAAATGCCGGGATGCGTTCTGACGACAAGACCGCCGCCGGTCGCCGCGGCCACATCGCCGAGGCCCGTTCCGTGAGCGACTTCGACCTCGTGGGCCGCAGCTGCGATATCTTCCGGTGTGAGGCCGAGGCCAAATACACAGTTTGCCGCAGAATACGCCGCAAGAAGTCCCGCGGCGCTCATGCCGAAACCTGCTCCGATCGGCATATCGACCGTGACCCGCACGTCTGCCGTCACATCGAGAGATGACAGCACCTCGCGGATCAGCCAGTCGTCAGTATGGTCGTCGCCGATCTGGATCCGGGTTTTGCATGCTTCATGCATCTCGACCGTGACGCCTTTGTCGATCACGATCCCGGCGCCGAGACTGCCTGTCGTCTGGACGGAGATACCGTCGATCCGCTTAAAGTAGCCTGAGATATGACCTGGAGCAAATGTTATACAAGAACGTCCCATACTTTCCCTGCGATCTCGTCTTTTGTTCCGCACACCGTTTCTTTATGGTCTTTTTGTAAAAAGACGTATTCGCCAAAGGCAGATCCCATCGTCTCAGGTTTGTTTGCAAGAACAAGAACAATATTATCGTATTCGAGAAGGTGGAGTCCCTCCTCTTCTGCATCCCTGCCAAGCTTGAAGCCGACGGTTTTTATTCCCTTGCCTGAGATCTTCGTGATCAGTTTTTCAAGAGGTTCAAGCGTTACGGACGCCTCTGAGCCGCTTGGAATCTTGCCGTTCACTCTCTTCGGGGCAAAGTCGGAGATCGCAGCAGCCGAAAGATAATAATCCGCTCCCTCTGCTTCGCGAAGGACCGCGTCATGCATATCGGCCGCGGTGATGACCGGCACGTTCTTCACACAAGGAACGATGCCGTGCATCGGGTTCATCACGATAGTGACCTCGGCGCCGAGACGGAACGCCTCAAGCGCAAGCTCTTTTGCCATCGTCCCGCTGGATCTCGTCGTCAGAACACGAACGTCGTCCAGCTCCTCACGGCACGACCCGCCGGAGATGAGAACGCGTTTACCGGCAAGCTTCTTGGGAGAAACGGCCCGCTCGACATGCAGACATATCTCTTCGATGCCCGCGATCTTCGCCTTCTCCTCTTCCATTCTGGGGGGGACGACATCGATCCCGAACTCTTTCAGCGTCTCCAGATTTTTCCTGACGCCCGGGTGGCGGTACATCGATTCATGCATCGCCGGAACCACGACGACCGGCAGACCGCGGCCGATCGCGGTGGTAGCAAAAGTCGTGATGATGGTGTCGTCGATACCGCAGGCGATCTTCGAGACGGTGTTCGCTGTGGCAGGGGCGATCAGAAGAAGATCCGCTTCGCCTCCTTCGCCGCAGTACTTCACATGCTCGACCATGCCGGTGATCCTGGTCAGGGCAGGATTCTGACACGCATAGGTCAGCGCATCGGGATGGATTATCCCGCAGCCTGCGGGACTGATGATGCCGGTCACCTTCGCCCCGCGGCGTCTAAGCTCGTGAGCGAGTTTGATCGTCTCAACAGCGGCAATACTGCCGCAAACGCCGAGAACAATGTGGATATTGTTGAGTCTTTTCATACCAGTTTCACATCCCAGACCGAGTGCCAAAGGCGCCCCGCATATTTCTTTACTTTATGTTCGCTGATAACATACGTAAAACCTGCCCCTTCAACAGTCTCGGATATCTCATTTTTCCGGTCACCAATACCGTGAACATGCAGAACGGTACCTGGCTCAGCGTGGTTCAACGCATTCTCCAGGAACGCTGGAGCTTCAAAATGACCCATGAGGATCCTATCATAGATCCCGGTGAGTTTTTCGCGGCAGTCTCCCAACTCAGGGATGACCCTGCCGGCGAGGCCATTCGCCTCGATATTTTTCTGCAGATAGGCAAAGGAGACCGGATTGATCTCCACTGCATGTACATCACCTCCGGCCAATGCCGCCGAGAGGGTAAAATAGCCGATGCCGGCAAACATGTCGGCGATCCGTTCGCCGGGTCTCACGAGAGAACGGAGACGGAGTTTTTCGCCCCGGTTTCCTTGCGAAAACATCACCTGCGAGGGGTCAAGCGTGTAGGTGATGCCGGCTTCCCGAAAGGTCACGTCATGAGGCTGACCAAAGAGAACGTCGGCTTTCGGCGTGCGCATGACCCCTTCGTGGGCTGCGGCATGAAGCACACAGGAGGGATTTTCCCATGCGATAAGAGCGGCGAGCTGGTCAGCTGTCGGGGCGTCTCCGTGCAGAAGAAGGGTGTCACCCATCCGCTGATACCCCGGGCCGTCATACGGACGGCGGTCAGGGATCTCGTCTTCGAAAGGATACCCTTCCTTCACCGGAACGAAGGCATACTCTCCTTCGCAGTAGACGCGGCGGGTCGTATCGACCCAGGGTTCACTCGCTCTGTTCGGGAGCGATCGCTTGGAAATCTTCCTGATCTTCATCTCTTCCCACCAGAACCAGCGTCTCACCGTCCCGGAAGAACAGGATCGTGTCGCCTTCCCTCGTATCGAGCCAGGAACGCTCGGCGACCTCTTCGGTCACTTCAGTCTTGAGATTGAGAATACCTAAGAGTCCGGCATCCTTGTAGATGACGACGCCTGTTTCGGGTTCATGAATATTTCCAAGAAGCGGGTCGCTCTCATCCTCTCTGAACGCACGTGACTGACCGGTCATCAGATCGAGTACGAACAGCATGTCCTTTGACTGGCGCATGATCTCGAAGTACTCTTTGCCGTGTTTGATGATGTCGCCGCGGGAAAATCGCGGCAGCCGAAGCGAGTAGGTGACACGGTAAATATTGATGCCGCCCTTCTGTCCGACGAGTTTCGGGTGGGTGGTGAACGAGCCGCCGAGCGCCCCGCAGATGTCATGGGCGATCGACGCTCCGATGGACTGGGAACCGAAGATGATATCGATCCCGTCTTTTGTCTCGTCGATATCCGAAACGAACGAGAGCCGGTCACCTGCCGTCTGGAGCTGATCTTCTATCTGATAGGCGATCTCTCCTGCACGGAACAGCTCGAACTGGGTGGGTTTTCTCCCAGAAGCCCGGACCTGGATCACGCCTTCATAGTAGCTCCCGGCTATCCTGCAGCAGCGGTCACACTGTTCACGGGCCCAGACGAGCTTGACTTTTTTGCTCTCTTCGAGGGCAATGCCGTACAGATTTCCCATAACATGGACCGTTGCAAGTGACCGGTTGCTGCTGGTATCTATGATACTGATCTCTTTTTGGATTTCTTCAACGTCTTTGTGGAAAACGATGACACTGTTGACGAGATTCTGACCGAGTTCCTCTTTATCGACCGCGACATCGGACCATATGCCGGCGGTTTTTATTGAACCGCAGGTAGGGCAGACGATACACTCCGCTCGATCTGCAATAGTGACCCATACCGCATCTTTGACGCGGCATTTTCCGCAAAGCTCGCCGTTTTCCGACGGGACGCCGCATTTGGGACAGAATCCTTGTGTAAGGCTCATTATACTCCGTATATCTGGGCGTGGGGGACGCCGGCGATCATCAGACACGACTCTAAATCGAGGAGACCTGCTTTGATCGCTATATCGCAGACGCGTTTGCCCATCAGATTCGCGCTGCAGACAGCACCGAGAGCTGCCAGAAATTCCTCTTCGGTTGCTATCGTATCGCCGTAGAAGGAAGAATCTATTTCAACGTCGCATAAAGGACTGGTTAATGTTTTTCCCAGGAGTTCGGCATCGCACGCAGCGAGGATGCTTCCCTGACCAGGGATATTGTGTATCTTGAGGTACATTGCTGTAATACATTTGGTGCTAATGGGTAAATAAGCAGTTGGCGGGCGGGCTGCCACGTAGTGGCGGCCTTAGCTGAGCAAATCTTTGATTTGCGAGCGGCGGGGACCTTTAGGTCCCTCAGCTGAGGCGGGCTGACCCGCAGGGGCGGCCTCAGCCGAGCAAGTCGATAGACTTGCGACCAGGGCTGAGCGAAGCGAAGACTTGCGAGCGGCGGGGAATCCGAAGGTTGTGGATACAGGAGAAGAGAAAAACCTCTCCTAAATCCAAAAAATAGGATATTCCACCGCGAGCCGCTCCGCGCTGGAGTCGCGGCTCCGCACCCCCATAATCAGAAAAAGGAATGAGATGTGATAGAAGTATATTTGCCAACTGTCAAATTTAGGATTCAAGTGCTGTGCGTAGGGCAGATATCTGCATATAAAGAGGCGGAATATCGTTTACTGCAAGATCCCAGACGTAGTTTAGATTGACATTTGCATACGCATGAATCAGACGGTCTCTCATACCGGCCATTTTTCTCCAGGGAATCTCGGGATATTGCGTGCGAATTTCTTCAGGGATATGTTTTGCTGCTTCACCGATGATTTCAATGAAACGAATGATACCGCCGCTGTAGAGCGGATCGGTTGAGAACTCCTGATAACTCATGCGATTGACAGCAGTCATGATGTTTTCAGATTGTTCACAGATGTCATCTAAATACGTGAGAATATCTGGTGTTTTCATACAGCAGCTTGTCCTGCACCGCAGAGGATGATGTCTTTTTGTATGTTGGAGCGAATACGTGGTTTAAGATATTCAAAGGAGACGAGGTCGACTTTGCGTTCCAAAATCGATTCAAGGTACTCAGCGAGAGCAAGATAATTGTCGAATGTGTCGAATTCCGGTTTGAATGCATACAGGAGGTCAATGTCACTGTAGGGTGTGTCGTCCCCGCGTGCGACTGAACCGAAGAGAGCGAGGAGCTCAATGCCGTACACTGTCTGGAGGGTTAAAAGGGAAGAGGAAAGTCGTGTAAGGACACAGTTTTTGATACTTACATATTCAGACATTGACTAATATCTGAGTATTTGTCCTTCGCATGTAATGAGGTTTTGCCTTTGATGGCGGGGTGGCGACGAAGTCGACGCCCTCAGCTGAGCAAATCTCTGATTTGCGAACGGGCGCAGGCGGGGACCTTTAGGTCCCTTAGCCGAGGCGGGTTGGACGCGAGCGAAGCGAAGCGGACGACCTCAGCCGAGCAAGTTTTCGAAGGAAACTTGCGACCAAGGCTTTGCCTTGCGAGTTGCTGGGTGAGTCGATGATTTCAGCGGAGGCGGTGATCGCAGTCGGCAATTCCCGGTTTCTGGGAGCTTTGAGACGGGCGGTTCACCCAATATTCTCTCACCCGCACACCTGCAAGCTGATCAATGTGATCGTCAAAGGTCGAAGACTTCGCGTCCAACACACTCGCAAATCAAAGATTTGCTCGGCTAAGGCCACCCCTACGGGGCAGCCCGCCCACAAATTCCATTATCTTGAAGCGACAACGTATACACAACGAGTTGAAAATGTCGGATTATCGAGTGACGTTGGAGGCAGGATGGACGGTAAAAGATGTAGAGTCCGTTCAGGATGCCATTGGAATAGCCGTGAGTGAAGCAGGAAAACGCCTTCACCCGTCAGCAAAGTTTGTTGACGTGGATGTGATGAACATGCCCTGTCCATACTGTGGGAAAGATATCAATACTGCTCTCGTGATCGCGAGGACCGGACTGGTCGGCCTTCTTCTTTCTATGAAGGTATTCAAAGCCGAAAACCCGGAGCACGCAGAACACATTGCCAAATCGGTGATAGGCAGAGCACTGCGTGACGTGTCCCTGTCGACCTATGCGGTCGAACTGATCGAGGGTGAAACCGTTGCAGAGTGAAACGATCTCCGTTTCCGGTCATCTCTGTGTAGATTACATCCTCACCGTCGATGAGTACCCGCCGGTCGGCGAGTCCAGACGGGTGTCGGAACGCAGGATATACTTCGGCGGAGGTGCGGCAAACATCGCCGCCGGTATCGCCACGCTCGGCGGTCAGGCTGAACTCATCTGCGCAGTTGGGTGCGATTTCACGGGCAGTGAATACGAAAAATATCTGGAAGAACTTGGCGTGAAAACGACGGTGTTCAGAAGTGAGAAGAACTGTTCGACCGCGTTTATGGTGAACAATGCCGCAGGGGACCAGGTGACCTACTTCGAGTGGGGTGCCGGAGAGGCTTTTGCCCGAGCAGTTCCGCCGAAACGCGAATTTGTCCACATGGCGACAGGCGACGCCGTCTTCAATATCAGCCTCGCAAAACAGGCGAGGTTTGCCTCGCTCGACCCGGGCCAGGACGTGAAATACTATACTGCAGACGATCTCACGACCCTGCTTGGAGAGATCGACATGCTCATCTGCAACAACTATGAGATGGATATCATAGAACATACCCTCTCCTGCAGCGAAAAAGACATTCTCGATTCGGTGCCTTTTACCATCATCACCCATGGAAAAGCAGGCAGCAGCCTCTACTTCGACGGAAAAACCGAGCAGATCCCGGCGGTTTCTGTCGAAGCAAAAGACCCGACCGGTGCAGGCGATGCATATCGGGCCGGCTTTTTCACCGCTTGGAAAAAAGGATACGACCCGGTCACCTGCGCAAAGATCGGCGCGGTAACCTCGTCATTCGTTGTAGAAATGATCGGAACGCAGACCAACCTTCCCGACTGGGATCGGATGGAACAGCGCTACAGACCGGTATTCGGCAGACTGGAGCGTTAATGAGCTGGGCAGCACTGACTTCAGGGGGCAAGGACTCGATCCTTGCGGTACAAAAAGCGATCGACGCCGGCATGCAGGTCTCACATTTCGTAACGGTCGTACCGGAAAATACGGAGTCATACATGTTCCACTCGGCAAATCTGGCGGCCGTACCTGTCATGGCAAACCGCTGCGGGGCCGCGTATGTGGAGATACGATCGGCAGGTGTCAAAGAACAGGAGGTCGCCGATATGGAAAAAGGCCTTGCAGAATTAGGGGTCGAAGGGATCATCGTCGGGGCAATCGAATCCGAGTATCAGCGGTCCAGAGTCGCCGCAGTCTGCGACCGGCTCGGCCTGAAACTTTTCGCTCCGCTCTGGAAGGTGGATCCTCTTACTCTTATGCATGAAGTGGCTTCCCGGCTGGATGCCGTGATCGTCGTCTGTGCCGCAGACGGGCTCGGCGAAAATGTTCTCGGGAAAAAGATCGATGAAAAACTGATCGGGATGCTTCTTTCCGTTCAGAAGATCAGACGTATCCACCTCGCCGGAGAGGGCGGGGAGTATGAATCGCTTGTACTGAACGCCCCATGCTTTTCAGCTCCGGTACACTGTTCAGAGATGAAGTCCAGCTATGAAGGACTCCGTGGGGAAGTCGTCATCGACAGGTTCTGGTAATATGAAACCTGAAGTAAAAACCGAATCATTAACGAAATATCTGTTTAACGCACCAAAATGGGGATTATCATTAGCCATAATGATCCTGATCGGCCTCGCTATCGACGGGGTCGTGTTCCTGTTTACCGGTGAGATACGCGGGGTCGGATTTGCCTTCTCGATTCCCGGCGTAGCTGCGCTGATCCTTACGAAGCCGCTCGTGAGCGCGACCGCACGGCAGGAGTTCACCTGGAACAGATCGGGTATGCTGGCACTTGCCTCTGAAATATTCATGCTTCTCTGGATGGT
Source organism: Methanocorpusculum sp. (assembly GCF_030655665.1). Lineage (NCBI taxonomy): Archaea > Methanobacteriati > Methanobacteriota > Methanomicrobia > Methanomicrobiales > Methanocorpusculaceae > Methanocorpusculum > Methanocorpusculum sp. The sequence goes on from NZ_JAUSPQ010000010.1 coordinate 100,319, forward strand.
CACCGGCCTCTTTCTTGGGGCAGGATTTGCCTATGTCTTCGGCGTTGGATTCATTCTGGCGATCAGGCTGGTCGTTCTCGCCGCGGTCGCAGACTACCGGTTTGGGAGAATGTACGGACCTGCCGCGATCCAGACATTCGCGGGGGCAATTGTGGGGGTCTGGTTCTTCGGTCCCGGATTCGTCATTCCGGTCGTCGTGTCGATCATAGTATTCTCGGTAGGGGTCATCGGATTTTTACTCCTGTTCGATCTGCCGATGAAACGGACGAGCGGGGTCGGGGCGATGCATTTCGTCAATGCCTTCCTTGCCCACCTGACAAACGGATCGAACGATCTCGAGGAGTATTTCCATCACATCAGCGAGTATGTTTCCGTTCCAGAAACGACGTTCTTCTTCAGACGTGCAGACAAACCTGATGTCTGGTTCGTCATCCCAAACCTGCACCCAGGTCCGATGGCTGAGATAGGGGGCAGTAACTTCCCCAAGATCCTGCACGACGATTTTGCAGAAGAAGCGATGCTTCTCGTATCCCACGGATGCGCCAGTCATGATCTGAATCTCATCTCCAATAGAGAAACGAAGAGTATCACGAAAGCGATCCGGGAAAGTCTGGATTCGGTCATATATACCGACTATGCAAGCCGCCCTATCAGGACGCGCTTCGGCACGGTCTCGATTCTCTCCCAGAGATTCGGCGACTCCCTTTTGATGATCACCACCCGATCCCCCGAGATGACGGAGGACATGGACTACTCGATCGGCAGGATCGTGATGGGAGAGAGTAAAGGGAGATACAAAAATATCGGATTTGTTGACGCCCACAACTGTATGACGGCGGTCACGAACATCATCTACCCCTCGACCAAAACCGGCAACGAGTTCATCTCCGGAGCGGATGATGCGATGAACAGGATGCTTGATGCCGAAATGCTGCCTTTCTCTGTCGGCGCGGCACAGGTCATCCCGCCTTTCAGCAGAGGCGAAGGGTTCGCCGACATGGGGATCATCGCGATGGTCACCGAGGTCGCCGGCATAAAAACGGCGTATGTGCTGTTTGACGGCAACAATGTTCACCTTGGTGTCAGAGAGATCCTCCGAAACGCTGTTCTGGGACTTGGGCTGGATGAGGTCGAGATCATGACAACCGATTCGCATGTGGTGAACTCGATCTCAGGCAGAAATCCGATCGGCGATGCAGTCTCGCCAGGCGAGATCATCCCGTATGTTTCGGAAGCGGTCTTAAAAGCGGTCGAGGATCTTGCTCCGGCATCAGGCGGAGCGGCTACCAACATATGTGAGGAGGTCGAGGTGTTCGGCCCTTCACGAATCGTTCAGCTGACCTCGACCGTGAACGCCATCGTCACGAACCTGCTTCCTCTCGCAACACTTCTGATGGCTACGGCATTTCTGCTGATCCTGGTCGTCTGTATGATCGTATTGTAAATTATCTAAAAAATATTATTTTTCAACCTGTTCGACATCGATCGCACAGGTACTTCTTCTTATTCGCGGCATCGTCGCGAGTTTGTTTTCATATTTATCACAGGTGAATCCTGCTTTCGGCATAGGATCGGGAAGAACGACACCGAGTTTACAGGTGATACGGTAATTATAAAAATCCCGATCCGTATCATAGGTGTATTCATGTGAATCCATATGCGGACATGTTAAACAAGGGACAACCATATGATTAAAGATACATTCACCCCATACATTAACCTGCCGAAAATGCCACCCTTTGACCTTGCCGACATTCCCCATTTGCCAGGCTGTTACCTGTATAAAGACGGGGACGGGACGATAATCTACGTCGGCAAAGCAAAAGATCTGCGAAAACGGGTCTCTTCCTACTTTCAGAAAAAGGACCATGACCCGAAAACAAAAAAGCTCGTGGCAGCGATCCGATCAGTCGAATACATCATCACAGCGACCGATGAAGAGGCATATCTTCTGGAAAATACCCTCATAAAACATCACCTCCCGAAATACAACATCGATCTCAAGGACGCAAAATCCTACGCATACATCGAACTCACGAAAGAGCCGTATCCACGAATCAGCATCGCGAGAAATACCCGCGGCAGCGGGCAGTTTTTCGGGCCGTTCGTCTCGGCAAAGGAACGGGACCATGTGCTCTCGGTCGTGAAAAAAACCTTCAGACTCAGGTCCTGTAAAAATATGCCGAAGAACCGGCCTTGTCTCAGATATCATATAGGCAACTGCACCGGGCCATGCGGGGGGCATGTCTCAGTCGAAGAATACGCAAAACAGTGTTCATATACTGCAGATGTCCTGAAAGGCAGCACAAAGGAGATCAAAAATAAACTCGAAGAGGAGATGACCGGGTATGCGAGAGAGATGGAATTCGAAGCGGCCCTTCTCTGCCGGGATATGATCACCGCGGTCGAGAACCTTTCCTCACGACAGTATGTTACCCGGAAAACCGATCATGATGAGGATGTCATCGCCTACCGCGTGGCCGAAGGAACGGTATATCTGATGGTCTTCCATGTGTACAAGGGAACGCTCGGCGGCAGGGACGAGTTCATCTTTGAGGGGACGGACGGATTTTTCGAGGAGTTCGTTGCGAGATATTACACCGAAAATCCTGCGCCGAAAGAGATCATCGTCGAAGAGGAACTTGACGAAGCACTCGCCGCGTATCTGGGAAATCTGGCAGGGTATATGGTGAAGATCACCGTGCCAAAGCAGGGAGCGAAGAAAAAACTCCTCGAACTTGCGGGAAAAAATATCGAGACGGTCCATTTCGGCGACGAACTGAAGGTCATGGAGCTGCAGGCGGCCCTTCATCTCAAGACACCGCCAACCGTCATCGAATGTTTCGATATCTCCCATCTTTCAGGAACGGATACGGTAGCGTCCATGGTCCGGTTCGTATCCGGCAGACCTGATAAGAAAAACTACCGGCGGTTCAAAATCAAAACGGTCGACGGGATCGATGACTTCGCCTCGATGGCTGAAGTTGTCCGTCGGAGATACAGCCGCCTGATCGAAGAGGAAAAACCTCTGCCTGATCTGATCGTGATCGACGGAGGGAAAGGTCAGCTCTCGTCCGCGAAACGGATCCTCGATGAACTGGAGGCGAACGTCCCGCTCATTTCCCTTGCAAAGGCGGAAGAAGAAGTATTCGTATCAGGGGTGCCGTTCCCGCTGCCGTTTGGAAAAAAGACGAAGGCAAACATGTACCTTCAGGAGATACGGGACGAGGCACACAGGTTTGCGGTCACGTATAACAGGCTGCTTCGGAAAAAGCGGCTGGTAAAATAATATTCACGCCTTTTTTATCCAGGTCAGCAGGACACCGTCGTCGATCCGCTCGACGTTTTTCAGCGAGAGACGGGTGAACTCATCAGGGTCGGTGAACCCTTTCCCGTCAGCAAAGGTCGGAGCATCCTTGCCGCCGATTATCATTGCACCGATATATATGCGTATTTCGTCAAACAGCCCCCGGCTCATGATCGACCAGAGAAGGGTCGCTCCGCCTTCTACCATCAGCTGTTTGACCCCGAGTTTTGCGAGTTCTTCCAGCACAGTTTCCAGATCGACTGAATCCGCACCCGCAGAAATCACCGTGGCCTTTTCTTTCAGCGCGTCGCATCTCTCCTTTGGGGCTTTTTCCGAGACGAAAATAACCACGCGGCCAAGTCCTTTTTTGAACATGTCCACGTCTGCAGGCATCCGTGCCATACTGTCGATCACGACCCGCATGGGATGAGGATCTTTGCCGTTCGCTTTGCGCATACCGGCATACTCCTCGTTTTTGAGTCGGAGAGAGGGGTCGTCGGAGAGGACGGTCCCTATGCCTATCATTACCGCGTCGGATTCGGCACGGAGTATATCCACACGCAGGAAATCCTCTTGACCGGATATCTTGGTCTGCTTCCTTTCACTGGTGGCAAGTTTTCCGTCAGCACTCATTGCTGCATTAATAATTACATACGGACGCATACAAATACCTTGGATATACGTAAACGTGGGTAGATCACAGAAAATACGAATGAATTAAAGAAATCTCAGACCTTCTTATAAACGTTTACACCAACACGAACCTCGGGGTGTTTTCGATCGATCGGTTTGTTTCCCATGCTGGAACCAATGATGATCGTTTTGCCTGAGGATGAAGGTCCAACTTCCTGGGAAAGATCGACTGTAATTGTAAGAATATCTCCATCAACTGAGGTTTTCACATTTTTCATATCTGTTAATGTGCATGATTACGTGATAAATGTTGCGGGGTTTTTCCAGAAAATTTTGCCAATTTACAGTGAGTGTACTGAGTGGGAAGAGGCAGCGGGAGGTAAAACCCATAAATATAATCATCCAAAAACACTAATGAGTATAACCATGCCAAACTTAACCGTCGCCGTACTTGCCCCGAACGGATATGCCCGTGATCTCGGGAAAAAGGGAACCAGTACCGATATCACCTTCTACAATCTGAAAAAAGGTCACGATACCGTAACACTTTTGGAGCCGACCAGATATCCGGACAGACTCGCTCCGCTGTTCTATGTTGTTTCTATGTCTCATGAGGCGATCGTGGTGATCTCGGAGATCACACCGATGGTGGCCGAGTGGATCCTGATGCTTGATTGTGCTAATGTGAAGAGCGGCACGATCATTTTGAAGAATTATATCCAGCCGAATCAGATCGCTCCACTTATCAAAGGAACGGTGCTTGAGAACTATACGATCATGGATGAGGATTTCATCGGACTTTCTGCCGAACTTCTTGAACGTGCAGCAAAGCAGCCTGATATCGAGCCGAAGGAGGGGGCGACGGGATCGGTCCCGATCGACCACCACTTCAATGTGCGGGGTATTGGAACGGTGATCCTCGGATGCGTCGCGGATGGATGGATCAAAAAGCATGATAAGATGCGGGTCGAACCGCTGGGTAAGATCGCTCAGATCCGGTCGGTCCAAAAGCATGATGATGATTTTGCCTGGGCGTATGCGGGCGACCGTGTCGGCTGTGCCTTGAAAGATATCGATGCCGAGGAGCTGGACAGAGGGTTCGTTCTTACGACCGACCCGAAAGTGACCCACACGACGACGGTCACCGGCGACGCACGCCTGGTGAAGTACTGGCCGGGAGAGATCAAGGAGCAGATGGTCGTATCCATAGGACACTGGATGCAGTTTTTATCTGCACGGATCACGAAAGTGGAGAACGGATCGGATTGGCATGCCCCGAAGCTGACGCTCGAACTCGATACGCCGCTCGTGTATAAGCCGGGTGATTCGGCGGTCATTCATTACCTCGACGGGGGAAAGCTCCGTGTCGTCGGGACGATCAGACTTCCCTGATCATTCTTTTTTTCTTTTGATTTTTTTACGGGCTGTGCTGAATAGGGTGCGTCAATTGGAATCATGATAGTCAGTTTCAATGCTTATTTTACTGGATGATTCTCTTTTAGCCCGTTATCATCCTGACTTTATTTATCCGAACATTAATCATACTTAAATTGAGAAGTATTTTGTATGAGCAAGATTGGGACACCCAATTATGGCAGGAGTATTGACGGGCACGCCCCATTCCAGCCGTTATTGGATTCTCATTATTAATGTATACTCATTTCATATTGTCTGTATTAGTGGGTACTGACAGAACAAATGCCCAATCTCCCCCGTTCATCAGCCCCTGTCCCCCTATCCATCCGCCTAATATCCCTCCGGCTCTTTTTTTATCCATCTATGTATCTATATACATATTTACACAAATCAAAAAAAACGATACCCCGGAGAAAACTACGTCCGGACGTAAAGAGATTTGTGTTTATGTATATATATACACAAAAGCGCTCTCTCTCTCTTCTGTACTAAAAAAAGTATATAGTATATATAAAAATAAAGTGATTGATGAGCACTTTTTCTTCCCGTAGTTACTTACGGACGGACGTAGTCTCTGGGGGGTCATCGTTTTTTCTGGACGTCCAGGTTGTGGGTTTATATATGATGAGGGTGTTGGGAGGGAAATACGGCAGGAATGGGCGTATTTTTTGTTTGGGGTGTGGTTTTCGTGTGGAGGTGGGGGGTTTGGGGGTTGATAGGTGGGGGCCATACTAGGAGAGGATGGAGAGAATGAAGTTACATTATTTTTCTAGAATTAGGACATCTCGTCACCAAGATGTTGGGTTTGTTCATTTTTTGAAACTCATCTCGCTCAGCGAGAACGCCTTTTTTGCGCACTTTTGAGGCAATATCGCACCGTTCAGTAATGGGTTTATATGGTTATGTCACCCATATTTTAATAATTGATCGAGAATTATATGATAATTATTACAAATAACAACTTTTGGGTGTGGCATAAATGAAGAATAAAAGGCAATGCCCATTAAAAGGAGTAATTCTGATTACTATCCTAGTTTGTGCCGTTACAATTTTTCTTACACTTTTGATCAACAAGATTATGATTGCCGAGAGTTTTTGGGAGGCACTGCGGGATATCAATACATATTACGCTTCACTTCTTTCTTTTATTGTCGCAGTTATTCTTGCGATTATTACTGGTTTTTACGCTGTGTCTGCTTATTCCCAGAAAAAAGCCTCGGAAAAATCAGTGGAGGTGATGACAAATCAGATTCAGTTAGATAAACAACCCTGTGTTTACCCAACTCTCCATTATGGCTCCTCTGGATCAGCTAAACGTAATAAAGACAGAGATTGGGCGCTTGAATTTCATGTACCTCTCAAAAATATTGGGGATTATACCGCATTGTCTGTACAAACATTAGGTTATTTAGAATTGCAGTATCTCCCAAATGCCCCAATATCATTACGGATGAGCGGCCCCTCGTGTATGACATCTTATGTTGCACTTGGAGAAGAGAGGGATAAGAAATCCGCAAAACTTACATTTGATTATTCGGCATTATCACAACTCTTAGAAGATATGAAAGAATGTGCAGAACATTATCCAGAATATAAGTATGGGACGGGTGAATCCGAGAGATATGGGCCAAAACTTGTTATAAAGGTACTTTATAAGAATATTTTAGGTGAAAATTTTGTTGGAATTGTTTCGAAAAGACTCAAAAGCCCTGTAAAACTAGCGAATGTCGATGGAGAGATAAAAGGAATTAATTTTGATTTGACATCATTACAAGAAACTGATGATTTAAACCTTTTCTTTAATTACACCTCGGACAATACCTCAGAAACAGAATATCATCTTGCAACTAATGATGAAATATATGAGTTTATGTTTGAAATAACAGATGAAATGAAAAACAGTATTAAATGAAAAATGAATTTCAAATTAAGTATGAGGTAAAACTATGAAATTATATGAAACTATTCAAGATGCCTACAAATTAGCACAAACATATAATGATCCTGAATTATTAGGGAAATTAATGGATGTGCGAGGACAGATCCTTGACATTCAAGAAGAACTTATGGACTTGCGTCAAGAAGTTGAAAATCTCAGGAAAATTCAAGCAATAGAATCGGATATTGAGCGTCATGATGAACCCTATATTACACTAAAAAGTGATGGGAACAAAATACTGCGTTGTGCAACATGCTGGGATCGTAAGCATGAACTCATACAATTACAAAAAACGCCACCTCAGTTTAATCACGTCATGGGAACACACGAATGTCCGATCTGCAAAACAAAAGTGAACTACACCAAATAACCCGGAACATTCATACTAATTACCTCTATACAGGATATCTCCACCGCGGGACGATAGAAAAAAGAAGAATTTCCGTTCTTCCGCCCCTGTCCCCCTTTTCGTGAATTTTGTTGAGTTTTGTGATTTTTGGTGTTGGGGGACGGGGGAGGGCACTACATCTTTCCCACCATTTTTCATTCTTTTTATTTTTGTGTTTTCGTGGACGTTTTCGTGAATTTCGTGTGATGGATTCGCTCAATCAATAAAAATCCCTTACACCAACACGAAGCACACCAAAAAAACTCCCGCCACCATTGTATACTTCGCATACCTGAGGGCGAGCCGGTCGGCTGGCTGTGGTCGTCGCCAACCGGCCCCAAAAAACGAAAAAAAACAGCTAATTCTTACAGCATCCTCTGTAAAAACTGCCCCGTATAACTCTTCTTCACCTTCGCTACCTCCTCCGGCGTCCCCTGGGCAATAATCTCTCCCCCGGCATTCCCGCCTTCCGGACCAAGATCGATCAGATAATCCGCCGACTTGATAACATCCAGATTATGCTCGATCACCACGACCGAATTCCCCTTCCCGACCAGACTGTCCAGCACCCCGACAAGCTTCTTGACATCATGGAAATGGAGACCCGTCGTCGGCTCATCTAAGAGATACACCGTCTTCCCCGTCGCCCGCTTTGCAAGCTCACGGGTCAGTTTGATACGCTGGGCCTCGCCTCCGGACAACGTTGTCGAACTCTGCCCGAGCTTGATGTACCCGAGACCCACATCGACAAGAGTCTGCAGTTTCGCACTGATCGACGGCACGTTTTCGAACAGTTCAAGGGCCTCGTCCACGCTCATACCCAGAACATCCGCGATCGACTTCCCCTTATACTTCACCTCGAGCGTCTCCTCATTATAGCGGGCCCCCTTACACTCCTCGCACTCGATATACACATCAGGCAGGAAGTTCATCTCGATCTTCATCACGCCGTCACCCGAACACGCCTCGCAGCGGCCGCCTTTGATGTTGAACGAAAACCGGCCCGGTCCGTATCCCCGGAGCTTCGCCTCCTTCGTCTCGGCAAACAGTTTCCGGATATCGTCGAACACTTTTGTGTAGGTCGCCGGATTCGACCGCGGCGTCCTTCCGATCGGTGACTGATCGATCACGATCACCTTATCGATCTCCGACTCGAAGATCAGCTCCTTATAGGCACCCGGCGTCACGCGTGACGAATAGATCTCCTTCATCAAAGCCTGATACAGCGTATCGTAGATCAGCGTGGATTTTCCCGAGCCGGAAACTCCCGTGATGACCGTCAGCGTCCCAAGAGGGATCGCCGCATCGATATTTTTCAGATTGTTCTCCGTGCAGCCGTTGATCCGGATGAACTTCTTCGCCGGCCGTCTCTTCTCTGGGACGGGGATCGAGAGCTCGCCCGAAAGATACCTGCCGGTCAGGGACTCAGGGAAGGTCTCGATCATATCCGGCGTTCCTTCGGCAACGACCCTGCCGCCGTGGATCCCGGCGCCCGGACCGATATCCACTACGTAGTCAGCCGCCCGGATCGTGTCCTCGTCGTGTTCGACCACGATCAGCGTGTTGCCGAGATCACGAAGCTTCTGCAAAGTCTGGATAAGTTTCTGGTTGTCCCTCTGGTGGAGACCGATCGACGGCTCATCCAGGATATACAAGACCCCCATCAGATTCGAACCGATCTGGGTGGCAAGCCTAATACGCTGGGCCTCCCCTCCGGAAAGGCTCCCGGAATTTCGGGAAAGCGTCAGATAGCCGAGACCGACCGACTTCAGGAAGTTCAGTCTGGACTTGATCTCCCGAAGAATCAGCTTCGCGATCTCCTCCTCTTTCTGCGTAAGCGGCAGCGACTCGAAGAATTCAAGAGCTGCGTCGATCGACATATCGGCTACGTCCGCGATGGACTGACCGCCGATTTTGACCGCGAGCACGTGATCCTTCAGCCTTCTGCCGTGACAGGTCGGACAGGGAAGGATCCGCATGAACTTTTCCAGCTCCTCTTTGCGGTAATCCGACTTCGTGTCCTTATACAGACGTTCGGTCTGGGGCAGAAGACCTTCCCAGCTTCCATGGTATGCCCACTCGGCATTCTTCGAGGTATGGCTGAACTTCATGTCCTCGTTCACGCCGTACATCAGACCGTCATACTGCTCTTTCGTGAACTCGTTCACCGGCGTCATCAGGGAAAAGCCCAGATGTTTCGCGACGGCGTCCAGATACTGGACACGGAACCCGTCGAGGAAATTTTTGTACACCGCGACGGCGCCGTCCGCAAGCGAGAGGGTCTTGTCCGGGATGATCAGGTCGGGATCGAAGACCATCTGGAACCCAAGCCCGTTACAGGTCGGGCATGCCCCGAACGGACTGTTGAAGGAGAACATTCTCGGCTGAAGCTCTTCGAACGAGAGACCGCAGACCGGGCATGCCATCCGTGCCGAGTAGACGGAGTCCGTCTCGCCGGCGTTTGCATACACGAGTCCGTCCTCGGCATGCTTCAGCGCCGATTCGATCGCCTCGGTCAGCCGGCTTCGGTCGGTCGTATCGACCCGGTCGATAACGATCTCGATGTTGTGCATGATGTATCTGCCGAGTTTGATCTCGTCATCGGTCCGGAAAATCTCGCCGTCGACCCGGACCCTCGCAAATCCGTCGGCATGCAGATCCCGGATCAGCTGTTCGTAGGTCCCTTTCTTTTTCCGGATGATCGGGGCGAGGATCGTGACCATCGTCTCCGGATACTCTTTCTGGATCGAATCGGCGATCTGTCCGGGGGTCCTTGACTCGATCTTTACCTGATGGACCGGACAGTAGGGCACCCCGATCCTTGCATACAGTAAACGCAGGTAATCATAGATCTCCGTCACCGTACCTACAGTGGAGCGCGGATTTTTGGACGTCGTTTTCTGTTCGATGGATATTGCGGGGGAGAGACCTTCGATGGAATCGACATCGGGTTTGCTCATCAGTCCAAGGAACTGACGGGCGTAGGCGGAGAGCGATTCGACATATCTGCGGTGCCCTTCCGCATAAATCGTATCAAAAGCGAGTGTGGATTTTCCCGAGCCTGAAACACCCGTGATGACAATGAGTTTGTCACGCGGGAGTTCTATAGAAATATTCTGAAGGTTGTGCTGTCTTGCACCCTTCACGATGAGGTTTTTCATGCGGGGTACATGTTTGCGGCATGGGGTTATTATGTTTTAGAACCGGGGAGTTTATCGTCGGTCACGGATTTCATGACCACCGGGTGGGCGAGCCCAAGGGACGCGACCTCCATGAGTTCTTCATAGTCCATGGTCGTCTCCACGCACCCGTCCGATTTTGTCACGAAGCCGATCGTCGTCATGGAGATCTTTCGTCCCATCTGGAGACCTTCTTTGACTTCCATCATACATCCGACGCCGATCATTGCCTTCGGCTGATATTTTTTTACCATCCTTTTGATGAAGGTCGAGCCCGGGATGATGAAGGTCTTGTATCCGGCTTTGTTGAGTGCAGGGACCGCACGTCCAAGTCCGCAGCGTCCGCAGGAAACACATTTGAGCCCGTCGGGGGTCAGACGCGCCGGGCATTCGCGGGCACGAAGACACTGGGGAAAGAAGATGGCCCGTTGTTCCACCGGGGTCTTCGCAAAATTCGAGAAGTTCATCTCGTTGTCGATCCGGATCAGAAACTCCATCAGCTCTTTGCCGTCGACACCGAGGAGGAGGCAGACGATTTTGACCGTGCCTTCCATGATCGTGAAGAACGGCCGGAGAAGCCGCGGGAAGTACATCTGTTTTTGATGGATCGAGATGACGATCAAGATCGCCATCAGAATGGAAAAGATCAGCCAGAAGGCTATGAAGATCAGAAGAAGCTGACCAAGTATCAGTGCAAGATTGTTCCAGATCGGACTGTCGAAATATGCAAGTGAGAGGGTCGCAGCCATTTATTTCATGTCCTGGAAATCATACGGGGGATATAGGACACCTTTTTCGGTTATGATCGCGGTGACGAGAGCGAGAGGCGTCGCATCGAATGCGTAGTTGATGACCGGAACGTTTTCCGGGACGGTCGTTCTTCCAAAGAAGCCGGAGACCTCGTTTCGGTCACGCTGTTCGATGGTGATGTCGGTCTCGGACGCCTCGGCGTCAAAGGTTGAGACAGGAGCCGCGACATAGAACGGGATGCCGTGATGTTTTGCACAGACGGCGTGCATGTAGGTCCCGATCTTGTTGAAGACGGCGTCTTTCGTGATCCGGTCGGCTCCGACGATAACGGCGTCGATTTTTCCCTGACGCATAAGGAATGCGGCTTCGGAGTCGACGATCGTTGTCACGGGGATGTCGTCCCTCGCAAGTTCCCAGGCGGTGAGCCGGGAGCCCTGAAGAAGAGGGCGGGTCTCGCAGGAGATGACCGAGATCTTCTTGCCCATTTTTTTGGCAGAGCGGATGACCCCGAGAGCCGTGCCCCATGAAGAGCAGGCGAGAGCTCCGGCATTACAGTGGGTAAGAACGGTCCCGATCTGCGGGAGAAGCGAGGCGCCGTTGTGACCCAGAAGCATGCAGGCTTTCGTATCGTTTTCAGCGATGTTTTTCGCAGCGAAAAGCGCCATTATCCGTGCCATTTCCGGCGGGAGGTTCTCCATACTGCGGAGAACTTTGTCCACGCCCCATGCAAGATTCACGGCGGTCGGGCGTGTGCTCTTTAAGAGAGCAGCGTCGGACGCGATCGTCTCGTCGAACTCGACGTCCGAGACACAGCGTGTCGCCGAGAGAGCGACCCCAAATGCGCCGGCAACGCCGAGAGCGGGAGCTCCTCTGACCTCGAGCCGGCGGATCGCGTCCGCGAGCCGGGATACTTCGGTGATCTCGATCACCTTATACTCGGTCGGGAGAAGCGTCTGGTCGATCAGCATCACGGAACTGTTTTCATCGTTCCACCAGATGGTTTTGTCCTCGGTCACTGTTCGCTCCTGATGACATCGATGGAGGCTTTCATCGCAGCGGCGCCGGCGGACATTACGCAGTCGGGAATATCCTTCGGCGCAAGGGCGGCGCCGGCGATGTAGATCCCGGGACGGATCGTTCCCGCCGGGTCGAGCTTCATATCGGCTGAACTCAGGAACTGGTGTTCGTCGAGGCCGAGACCGAGCGACTTCGCAAGACGCACGGTGTCCGGTTCGGGCAGCATGCCGACCGAGAGGATGACGAGATCGGCTTCCAGATTGATGAACTCCCTTGTCTCGGTGTTCTCGACCGGGAGAACGAGCCGGCCTTTTCCGGTGTCCTGCACATCCCCCGGCAGACCGCGAATGATCTTGACGCCGGCGTTGATCGCACGTTCATAATACTCCTCGTAGCCTTTTCCGTAGGCACGGATGTCCGAGTAGAGAATTGAGACCTCGCAGTCGGGATAATGCTCTTTGATGAGCATGGAGTTTTTGAGGGCATACATGCAGCAAACGCAGGAACATATGTTCCTTTTGATCGTCATGTCACGCGAACCTACGCACTGGACAAAGACGATGCTTTTCGGGGTCTCGCCGTTCGAGAGCCGGCGAATGTTTCCTTCGGTCGGTCCGCCTGCATTGATCATCCGTTCGAACTCGAGGGAGGTGATGACGTCGGGGTAGCGAAGATAGCCGAATCTGGACTTTTTCTGCGGGTCAAAAAGCGAGTAACCGGTCGCGATCACGACGGCGGATGCATTGATCTCGAGGGTTTCAACTTTTGCCTCGGTGACTTTGAGGACGGCGTCTTTGCCGCAGACTCCGTAGCAGAGGCCGCATTCAATACAGTGAAGATTGTCTTTGACGACAAGGTTCGGGATCGACTGGGCATGGGGTTTGTAGATCGCTTTTCGAACCCCGATGCCGGCATCGAATTTATTGTAGACTTCGATCGGGCAGATGGTGATACAATCTCCGCAGCCGGTGCACTCTTTTTCATTGATGTATCGGGGATATTTGGTGACGGTCACGGTGAAATTCCCAACCTCTCCTTCGATCTTCTCGACCTCGGCGAGGGTGAGGATGGTAATGTTCGGGTGCCGGGAGATCTCGGCCATCTTCGGCGAAAGGATACACATCGAACAGTCGTTTGTCGGGAAGGTTTTGTCGAGCATGGCCATGTGGCCGCCGATCGAGGGCTCACGCTCGATCAGATAAACATGGATGTTGTGATTGGCGATGTCCATGGCACTTTGGATGCCGGCGACCCCTCCGCCAATGACAACAACATTACTCATGGAGATACCTCTGCCCAAGAGAGACGTAGGTCGCCGCATTTTTCAGATTGCCGGCAGCCTCTTCGGGGGTGAGTTCGCGAACGACCTTTCCGGGAACGCCGATGACAAGCGAGTTCGGGGGGATCTCCTTTCGCTCGGAGACGAGAGCTCCGGCGGCGATGAGGGATCCTTTGCCGATCTTTGCACCGTTCAAAACGATCGCTCCCATGCCGATGAGTGCGTTGTCTTCGATCACTGCCCCGTGAATGATCGCCCCGTGGCCGATCGAGACGTTTTTCCCGATCGAGACGGGATAGCCGACACTTTCATGGATGACGGCATTATCCTGGACATTTGAGCCGTTGCCGATTGATATTTTTTCCATATCTGCACGAAGGACCGCCCCGAAAAGGATGGTGACGTTATCGCCGAGCGTTACGTCGCCTTTGAGGGTCGCATTGGGTGCGACATAGGTGTTTTTTCCGATAGAACCGCCGAAGTCCATAGTGGTTATATAATTGCATGCCGGAAGTTATGAGTATTGTGGATAGGGATGAATATTTTCGGGTTTGTCCAAAAGTGGCTTTCGCTCTATTCATGCCTCCTTCTTTTTCCGATGCTGGTTTTCTTTTTGGTGTACGCTTCGGTTTCGTGTACGGGATTTTTTTGATGGGCGCATCCATCACACGAAATTCACGAAAACAAGACGAAAACACGAAAAATCTAAAAGAGGAGAGATGGGGCATGCATATCGTCCCCTCCCGTTTGTTCACAAATCAAAGATTTGCTCAGCTGAGGTCGGCCGCTTTCAGCGTCCAACCCGCCCCCCACACGAAATTCGCGAAAACGCAAATCAAAGATTTGCTCAGCTGAGGTCGGCCGCTTTCAGCGTCCAACCCGCAAATCAACGAAATGCACGAAAAGGGAGACAGGGGCGGAAGGACGGGAGATATTTGGTGGCTCTCAAAAGAAAGGAGTTGGCTGGTTGTGGATACAAGAGAAAAAACAAACCGCGAATCGGCGCGAATCCCGCCCTTCGGGCTCCCAGAATCGGATTTGCTTTTCCTCACTTGAACACGGCGGGTCTTATCGCCCCGCCGGTTCATCCCTCATCGGGAGTGTTCGGGCAAATCCTGTCGCCGCCCCAGCGGCTCCCTTGAGGAAAAATGGATGTTTATGGTTATATTTTGGGGTGCGGGGACGCGACTTCGGCGCGGAGCGTCCCGCGGTGGAGATATCTTATCTTATGAGATTAAGTTCTTATCTCCTTTACATGGGGAGGGTCGAAAACTGAACCTTCTGTTCAGATTTCTCTGTGGAATAATTAAAAAAACGAATCAAGCGACGATTGATTATCAGGGAGAATATTCATAAGATATTCTTTCCAGATAGCTAAATCGCATTTTGGAACTGCAATTTTCAAAAAATATTTAGGGCGAGTTATGGCGACGTAGATATTTCTAAGTTCTTCCTCTCTTACACATTTTTCTCTCTTATCTGTATCTTCGTTTTTCATATTCTTCAACATTGTTGAGTATTTTTTCTTACGAACTGTTCTTTCTTTTAAAATCAATAACACAGCATCAAATGATTTTCCTTTTGCTTTATGAATAGTACTCAGTTCAACCCCATCATATTTGTACTGTGCTTGTGGCAAGGGAAACACTTTTGAAATTGGATTGGTAGTTACAATTGAATATTGATGTATCTCATCTGATTTAATATTCGAGTATTTTATCCTCATTCCATATTTTTTAGTGATGGGTTCTGCCTTGTCAATCCATTCATTAAAATTCATGTTTGTTTCCGGCAAATTTTGAAGAATTTCAGTTATGATAGTTAATGTGGAGGTATAGTTATTTTTTTCAAAATAATTTCTGATATCTTGATGAGAACATACTGAAATATTTTCAATATCTTTTATATATGCCATTAATGCATAACGATATGCTTCGAAAATGTTGTCATTATCATAAAGATATTTTCCATAAACGAGATCTTTTAATTTAGTATCCAGATCTCTCTGAAAATATTTACCTTCCTTCCCTGTATTATAACTGTTACTTTCACCTTCACCACTAATTTGATTAATCAAATTTTTACTGCGGCAAAGTATGACTGATGAATCAAGCGAGATAAAATCAGTTGCTTTGCATTCTTCTATGAATTTCTGAGATATTTTTTTGTAATCATTATTATCGTACCCAATAATTTCCGGTTCAATTTCGCTCATCTTTTCGAGACGTTTTGCAGTAGATGTAGATATTTTCTCAAGTGTGGAGAGGGGGTGCGTAAATTCACAGATTTTCTGGGTACTTCGCCTATTATTAGACAAAATACAGGAGTTCTCTGACCATTCTTCGAACTTCTTTAAAAACAGACTAGGTTTTGCATCATTCCACTCAAAGATTGACTGGTCAGGATCTCCAATCAGCATGAGATTTTGGAGGTTTCCAGTATTAATAAGTAAATCCAGAATTTCCATTTGTATCTCTGATGTGTCCTGAGCTTCATCAATAATTAATTCAGGAAAACGTAATACAAGTGCTTTCGTTATTTCTGGATAACTGGTCAGGATTTTCCAGGCAATATAATTTGCATCGGCCTGAGTAACATATCCCTCTTTCCAAAAAAATTCTTTGACTTTCCTAAGATTTTGAATGTGCCCAGAATTTTGTTTTTCAAAAAATTTTTCATCAAATTCAAACCAATTTTTTTCAACTGGATATATTTTATCATCCATATTTAATGAAAAAGCAGCAAAATCTAGTTTGTAGTTTTCCCATCCTGCTCCTAGTGTCCAACTCCATGATGAATATGGAGCACCTACGAATTTGGGAGATTTTGAGCATCCCATAATCAAATGACCGAATGGGATCACGATAAAATTGTTTATAAATGAATCTATTGTCCCAAGATAATGTGGGGATTTAACACCATGACCAAAATATTCTGATATATTATTTTCAATTTCTTTCCATGCTACGTTTGTAAAGGAAATTACTGCAATTCCAGAATATTTTTCCGTCCAATTCTGAAGTTTACGAATGAAACGTGCTGATACACAGTAAGTTTTTCCGCTTCCAGGACCTGCTCTTATTGCGCACAGTCCCTCCTTTTCATAAACAACTGCTTTTTGCTCTTCAGATAACGTTTCAAAGATTGTCAACAATTGTCACCCATTTGATTGCGTTTTGAATATAGGCTGGAATTATGAAGGCATCACGGGCAGTTTTGTTTTCCTGTAAATGAATTGCGAGCGCCATGGCGAAATCGGATTTATGATTTTTACCTCCGTGTTTAGCAATAAATTCTTTAAAACAATATGCTTTATCCTCCTTTGATATTTTATCAGAAATGTACTCATCTTCAAATTTCTTAGAGTATCCTTTGCTAATTTGGTCTAACACAGTAATCAGTATTTTATGATTGGATTCATTGTAGAGTTCATATTCAAATGTAATCTCTCCAATCATCACTTTCAGATTATGACCTGCCCACCCTTTCGCTGCTGGGTTTGGTTTTCCATCATCGTCAGTGATGATTGCAGCATGAATATTCATTGATTTTTCTGGATCGCCTGAGTTAAATAATGGAGCATAATGTCCAAACGAAATCCCATTTACATTTACAATTTCGATTCCGTTTTTGTGGAGATCATATTTACCCTTATCGTTCTCCTTTTCTCCTAGCATATCCGCAAAGACTCCGATTAACAATTCTTCACTGATTCCTTCTACAAGAATAACCCCTTGTGCAAAGAATAGTTGATTTCTCGTTACATCGAAAAACTTTTTCAGATATTTCTTACTATTCGGCTCTAATTCTGCATTTCCAACAACAAAGGCAGTATTCCCATAATTATTTCGGTTTAATACAATTAATGAGTCCAAATCTGTCGTTGAGGTGATAGTCGGTGAATGCGATGTCACAAATGTTTGCAGATTCTTTTCCGAGTGTGTGGTTACATAATCAAAAAATGTTCTCTGAAGTTGGGGGTGAAGATGGCTTTCGGGTTCTTCTATAAGGAGACCGTAATAATTTTTATTTCCTGGCTCTCTTAATTTTAATTTTGCCAAAATTGTTGCAACATATATGATATTATTGTATCCGAGACCATTTCGTTTTAAACTAAATCTGTCCTCTTCATATGGAGGGAGAGTCATGTAAATACTATCAACTAATTTTTCAAAATCAAAATCAGTGAGTTTTAGGTCAACATCCTGGTTGTTGGCCAACCCTCTGGTCATATTCATCTGTTCAATCAAATCGTTAATATTGTTTTTACCAATTTCAATCTCGTTTGTTAATGTCTGTGTGTTAGAAAGTGCACTTTCAATCTCTTTCACAATATCTTTACGTTTTTGAGGATCGGTGATTTGTTTTCTAAAAAGTTCTCCCAAGAGACCGTTCCTTACAGGACGTAAATCCTGTTCTGCATTTCGTAATGCTCCAACATGTATGCAGTTGATGAGGTCCCTGGCGTTTTCGGAAATATAATTCTCTTCCGATTCCCCTCCCCAGATTTTCTTTCTCACTTTCTCTTCGTCATCTCTGGTTTCCAAGGTATATCTATGATGAATTTGAACAGACCGCTTCCTGTCAGCAGGATCAACTGCAAGATACTCATAATATACACCCTCCTCCTCTGGGTCTGGGCAGAATGTAAGGTCAAAAGCTATTTTATTGATTTTTTTCCCATCACCATTATGGTGAAAATCATCTGGTGTAATATAGAGTTTTTTCTGGGATTGTTGTCCGTACTCGAGACATATTCTCAAAGCATCTATCACAGCAGTTTTACCTACGTTGTTCTCTCCAATTATGACATTAAGATTTTTATTAAAGCTTATTTTTAAGTTGGATATTGCTCTGAATCCGGATATCTGCATGCTTTCGAGATACATAATTTGTTCTTATCCTGAGTTTTGATTAAAGCTCTAGTGTAATAATACCTTGCTTAGTTTGGTCAGTATCCACAGAAGAAATATTAAAAATATTCTCTAATTTAATTTTTTTCGGTAACTGATCACAGAATATTTTATCAGAAATCAATTTTCACAATCTGTAAAAATTATATCGCCATCTCACGGAATCAAAAATAAGATTCCCCACCGCGGGCCGCCCCACGCCGAAGTAGCGGCCCCGCACCCCCAAAAATAACCAACAATCTCCATATATCCTTACGGGAGCCGCCGGGGCGGCGACAGGATTTGCCCGAACGTTCCCGATGAGGGATGAGCAAGCCAGCGAAGCTGGATTGCGAAAGTGAGGATAAGCAAATCCGATTCTGGGAGCCCGAAGGGCGGGATTCGCGCCGATTCGCGGTTGGTTATTTCTTGCGTCCACACTTGCCCATCTACTTTCTTCTCATAAATTCCCAATCTCTCTCATTCATCCGCCCCTGTCCCCCTTTTCGTGAATTTCGTTGATTTTCGTGGATTTGGTGTGGGGGACGGGGGAGGGGACGATATGCATGCTCCCTCTCTCATCTTTTTGATTTTCGTGTTTTCGTCTGGCTTTCGTGAATTTCGTGTGATGAATGCGCCCACCCAAATGATCCCGTACATGAAATCGAAGCGTACAAAAAAAGAAGAGGAACTTCTCAAAGCCCTCTGGACTTTGCGAGCTCCTCCTGGAGTCGGGCGGCATTCTCCGGTTTCATGAGAAAAGCCATCGCCGAGGCCTTCAGTTCGTCCGGGATCACAGGCTTTGCAAAGATCTCTATCATCTCCGGCGTGTCGGGGATGCCGGCAAGCCGCAGATTCTGCCGGCAGGCGTCTGCATAACTCACATTCTCCAGAAATCCTGACCCGATCCGTTTGCCGTCGGGCGACTCGATTCGGACCGCCCCCTCCGAATACTCCGCTCCTGCCGCAAAAAATCCCTGCTGACCTGTTGAAACGATCGGGATCATCACAAACCGTTTGTATGCATCCGGGACCTCCGAAGTTTCCACGGTGACCTCCACACGATTCGGATACCAGGCACGGGTCGTCAGATACTGACCGTCGGTCACCGAACTCTGCACCCAGTCAGTGACCCGGATCACTCCTTTGACCGGGAAATACTCGCTGTTTTCCTTGATATACGATCCAACGGCGGCCGCGGTCATAATACCCGGAGGGGTAGGACCGGTCTGCATGAAAAATTCCTTCTGCTCGTTCGTATGGATCGCCGAAAGAGCAAACTCGGTGTCGTTATCGAACTGGATCTCCATCCAGTCCCATCCGAGGGCGGGCTTGTCCCCGAGAAGTCCCACTGCCCGCAGGACATCGATCCGCGGACTGCCGCCGGGCATAAAGCCGGTTCCCCACTGATGATCATACCAGAACTTGCCGCCGCCAAGTCGGAGTTCTTCTCCATCGATCGAGATCCGGCTCTTGACCGGATCGACCCGAAGATTCGGGACCGAATAATATAGTGTGCCCACGCCTCCGCAGCTTGGAAGCATCCCTTCGTCCCCGTTCAGTACATAGCCTTTGGTCTGAACGATGGTGATATCGATCGAGATCTCGGCCGGGGTATCCTTGTGATTGTCGATCCCCCATGCCTGCAGTCTAAGCGGGAAGAGAGAGTCGTTTGATTGAGACGCGAGGGTGTTTTTTCCAACAGAATACCTGTACGGGTTTGTTGAGAAATCGATAAGCCCGGTCGTTCCTGCAACGATGATGGGCCGCATCCGGTAATGCCTCCCGCCGGCCGAACTCACGGCAAGATGGATCTCGACGATCTGATTTTCGAGATCACTCAGTCCTGCCTGCTTTGCCATCTCAGGAGGGAGAAGAGAGTAACGCCAGAACATCAGCTGGACACCGTACTCGCGGTCTTTTGTATCGAAGACGTTCCCGACAAAGAAGTGCCAGCCTACCTGATACTCGAACTGCGGGCGGTCGTCGGTCGGAAAGGTGAATTTTTTATCGATCGGAAGTTCCTGATACCCGCGAGCACTGTCCATACCAAAGAGATTGGTCATCGCATACGCCTGATGAGGCGTCAGATCGCCGGCGTATGTGGAAAGGGCGGCATAGCGTTTTGTGTAATCAGGATTGAAACTTTCCGGAGCGGCACGGAGATCCGCGATTCTCGCCTGGATCCGTTCGCCGAATGCAGAGCTGAGATTCGTCCGGCCTTCGATCTGTTTCAGAATATCCGGGGGTATGGTCTTAGGTGTGTATTCATGCATCCACAAAGCACGGGCGATGTTTTCCTTCGTCTCCGGGTCAAGCATCACGGATTGGGTATCTTTTGTGGCCATATGTGGGAAAACGGCGGATGAACATAAATAGATTATCCCGACATAACATCCGGAAAAGTTAAATATTCATCAGCCCTTCTAGCCCTTACGTATCATGTCTCTGCCAAAACAGTATTCTCTGATGTATGCACCGATCCTGAACTTTCTCTCCGACGGTGCCCCGCACAAAAGAAAAGAGATCAAAGACAGTCTTATCGCTGTGTTCAGTCTGACCCTGGAAGAACAGATCATGCAGACCGGTGGAAGAGGGAAGGGTATCTTTGACAATAAAGTGAACGATGCGCTGTTCTATCTCATCAAAACCGGGATGGTCGAACACAATGACACCACCATCTTCAAAATAACCGATATAGGAATGAATCTCTCGAATATGAAACTCAGGGTCATCGACGATGAGATACTGACCAAACACGGGAACGGATTTAAGATCCTGAGCAAACAGCCGGAAACGGGCAAACGGCCCGAGCCCGTTGCCCGGAAAGTGGTCCATGAAAAGGTTTTCCTGCCGTCACGGCCAAATGCCACCCCGCCGAAATCCTCCTCTGTTTCCACGGGAACCAGCGGGATCGCCATCAGAAGTGCCGATATCACGGTCGTAAAAAAAGACCTTGACTTCAGGAAGATCATCAACACCTCAAGACAGGGACCCTGGCGTCAGCGGGTGGAAAGAGTCACCGAGACATACGCATCCAGGATGTCTCCCGAGGAATCGGACGCGATAAAGCGGATAACCAAAAATAAGGATAAGAATCTCCCGCTCGGATCCGAAGACGTGAAACTGATCTATGTTCTCTTCGAAAAACTGCATGAAGAGGAGGCAAAAAAACTCCTTTCCGTCCTGTTCATCGATGAAAAAGGACAGGATGTATCACCGGACGTATGATCCGGCAAATACTATCATTCCATAATCATACGAGAGAACCGGAACCGGTTCCAGAAACCCCGCCCTTTTTTATCCGCAGTATTTTTCGAAGCTCTATCCAGTAGGTCGCCGCAAATGAGAGAAGAACGATGCCGAAGATCGGCAGCAGACCGACCTGAGCCAACTTCAGATATTCTATGAAGAATGGAACATTCAGTACCATGATAAGGAAAACGATAACGCCGATTATCCATATGTTCATCGCTTTACTGGAGAAGTAACCCACCCGGATCAAAGGAACGCGGCTCGTTCTCATATTCATTGCGAGAAGGATATGGCAGAACAGCCATGCAACAAAAGCATATGTCTGCGCAGTTGCGAGATCCCCGGTCGTAAACCAGCTGAAGAAGTACACAAACAGCACGACCGCGGTAAGCGTGACACTGCCGGTGAAAATACCGGAGATCATCTTTTTGTTCATGAACTTCTCGCTTGGATCACGCGGTTTTTGTTTTAGGAGATCCGATTCTGCAGGTTCGACGACAAAAGACGTGGAAGCTGAAAGATCCATGAAAAGTTCCATGATGATGATCTGGATCGGGGCAAACGGAAGCGGCACGTCCAGAAGGATGGGTATGAGCAGCATGAAAACCAGGCCGATTTTGCTCGCGAGCGTGTACATGATGCACTTGAACATATTTTCATACAGCCGCCTCCCTTCTTTGATCGCATCTACGAGCGAGGTAAAATCATCATTCGCGAGAATCATATCGGACGCTTCTTTCGCGACATCGGTTCCCGATATCCCGAACGATATCCCGATATCGGCTTCTTTGAGGGCCGGAGCGTCATTGATCCCGTCCCCGGTCACGGCCACGACTTCCCCGTTTTCATGCAGGGCATTCACGATCCGGAGTTTTTCTTCCGGCGTGATCCTCGCAAAAACATTACAACTGCGGACCGCTTCTCTCAGTGCCTCGGGTGTCATGCTGCGGATATCCTCACCATTCAGAACATTGTCTACGGTGATCCCTGCATCCTCCGCCACCCGGGCCGCCGTTCCTGCGTGATCGCCCGTGATCATCATCACCCGGACACCGGCATTGGAAAATTCCCGGATCGCCGGTTTTACCGCTTCACGGATCGGATCGTCAAAACTGATCAGTCCGGCGACGGTGTATTTTTCCTCGGAAGGTGATTTAGAGCCTACGGCGATCGTGCGAAATCCTGCCTTGATCGATTCACTCAGCTGTTTTTCCAGATCCGGATCCGGTTTCGACAAGGCAAAAACACTTTCGGGAGCGCCTTTTATGACGTCGATACCGGCACCCTGATGATCATACTTCATCAGGAAGATTTTATTTGCACCGTCGAACCCGGAATCCTGCAGAAGCGTGTATTCTTTCAGCAATTCGCTTCGTTCGATCCGGAACACACTGGCTTTTTCGACCACGGCCTTGTCCATCGGGTCTCCCAGAAAATTCCCATCCTCGTCAACGGAAACATCGGCCATGAGGGCCCCGATGGTGAACAGCTGCTTTTCAGTATCAGTGGTCCATGTTTCGATACTCATCTTATTTTCCGTCAGCGTTCCGGTTTTATCCGTCGCGATAACGGTAACACTGCCGAGGGTCTCGGCGGCTTTCGTCCGGCGGATGAGAACATTCTTTCCGGCGAGCTGGATCGCACCGAACCCAAGCAGCATCGTCATGATGATGGGGAGCTCCTCCGGAATCGTAGCTAAAGCGAGAGACAGACCGGTTAGGACCATTTCCGAGACCGAGAGACCGCGAAGAAAACCGAGGATGGGGATCGCGATGCTGAAGATCACCGCGAGCCCGATCAGGTTTTTGGTCAGGTGAAGCGTTGATCTCTGCATGGGAGTCTGCGGATCGTTCGCTTCCTGAGTGAGGCCGGCGATGCGCCCGAGTTCGGTATCCATCCCGGTATGTACGGCAAACCCGGTCCCTTTGCCTTTCAGGATCACACTCCCCATATGGATCATATTGGTCCGTTCATGAAGACCTGAGGATTCAGGTATCGGATCCGAACCTTTCCCGACCCCCATCGATTCGCCGGTGAGCTGCGATTCGTCAACTTCAAGACCCTGGGACGTCACGACACGGACATCGGCACTGACCCTGACCCCGCTCTTTAATAATAACAGATCGCCGGGCACAACAGAGGAGGCAGGGACCTCGTCAGGTTTTCCATCCCTGATGACCCAGGTCGTCAGAGCTCCCAGTTTTTTGAGGGCCTCCATACTTTTCTTGGCTTTGAACTCGGTATAGACCTCTACGATCGTGACAAATAAGATGAGACAAAGAATAGTGATCGTGTCCCCGATCTGCCCCCAAATACTGTAGACCACCCCTATCAGGATTGTGACGATAATGAGCGGGTCTTTGAGTTCATCTAATAATATACCGAAAAATGAGATCTTTTTGAACTCGGTTATGGTGTTTGACCCGGATTCTCCGAGTCTTTTTGCTGCTTCGGCAGAATCCAGTCCGGCAGAACTATCACAATCAAGGGCAAGCCGGATCTCGTCGATATCCAATGACCAGGGATGTTCTACCTTTTCCATTTAATCAGTATCTGTTATTCCGTCGTATCGGATTGATATAGCTTACTGCAAAAATCCTATTTCAAAACTGATAATTGCTCCGCAGGCATCCGGCGGGTCACACATATATGATAGGATTACTAAATTATACCTAAACCAGCGGAGACCGTTTGTATGAATATTATTGATCTGACTCATGAAATGGAACAGGGAATGCCCTGCTTCAATGCAGACTGGCACATACCGTTTTCCTCGGAAACGCTTGGAACGATTGAGTCCGTAGGAAGAAACACGAAAAAACTGACTCTTGGAAGTCATACCGGCACCCATATGGATGCACCCAGACATTTCATTCCGGACGGGATAACGATCACTGAAATACCGCTTGCCACGCTTTGCGGGGATGTTACCCTCCTCGATTTTCGCCGTCTTCCGGACAATACTGCGGTCACACCGGAAATGCTTCAGGGAATACCTCTGCATGAGAAAGTTATCTGTGTTTTCGGATGGGACAAGCACTGGAACACCGGAGATTATTACGCAAATTACCCGTATTTCACCGAGGAGGCTGCGCAGTATCTGGTCGATTCAGGCGTGAAACTTCTCGGACTGGACACGCCGTCGCCCGACAACAGCAAAACGCCCCTTCATGCGGAAAACGACTCAGTGATCCATAAATTGTTCCTGAAAAACGGTGTGATCCTTGTCGAGTATCTGGCAGCCTCGGGGATAACCGATTACTCTGCAGAATATCAGATCATGGCCCTCCCGATGAAGATCAAAGACAGTGACGGGGCACCGGCACGGGTAATTCTCATCGAAAAGGAAAAATAACTATTTTTAAAATGAGTGAGGTGTGATTTTAGTCGAACTCAGCTTGCACAGTTTGAACATAATGGATGGTCGGAGTGCCGGAGATCTGTATTCTTCTGCATCGCTGCTGCCATGCTGCATAATTTATCATAGTCCATATTTGCCTGATCAAACTTCGAGTATTCGATGATCAGGTGGAACGGATCCACATCGAACTCGTTCGCACAGGTATGGATCTGATCCAGATAACTTGTGTGGAAACCGGCATACCCGCAGACATAATCAAACGGATCTGCGAGTGCTTTATCGGTGATGGGACTGAGAAGATCGTATCCTGCCCGGAATAATTCAACGAGATCAACATCGGTCTGATACCCATTTTTCTCCAGGATCGCGAGAAACATTTCCGTGCAGGCATTGCCGGAACTTCTTCCAAGACCCTGCAGAGAACAGTCGATGAAATCAAAGCCAAGTTTTGCACAATACACACTATTCGTGACAGCAAGTCCGAGATTATTGTGACCATGGAATCCGAGCTGTATTTCTGAATTTTCCCGTACGGTATCATAATATTTTTTTATTTCATTCGGAAACATGCTGCCGGCAGAGTCAACGATATACACACAGTCTGCCCCGTATTTTTCTGAAAGAACCACATTTTGTGCAAACTCCTCTGGAGTGAGAACGTAGGACTTCATGTAATTCGTCATCACGGTTAAGCCGAGGTCTTTTGCTTCACGAATATACGGCTCGGTCAGCGGGATCTGGTCTGCATTGACACCGACCCTGACAAACGAGGCTCCGCAGTCGGATGCAAGCTGGAGATCCTCTAATCGTGCAATACCCGGGATGCAGAACATACCGAATTTGGATCGTGTTAATACCTCTCCGGCCGCAAGCATATACTCTTCATCGGTCTGTGCAGCTACGCCGTTCTTTGGAGAACTGGCATTCAGCCCCATTCCGTGTCCGATCTCGATAAGTCCTATACCCATCTCTTCTAGTTTAGAAGAGATGTTTCTCACGTCTGAACAGGAGAAGTTGAAATCAACTGCATACCCCCCGTCCCTAATTGTTGTATCTAGTATTTCCATAAATCCCTTTCCCGTTACTCAAGGCCAATGCGAGACCAAAGATAGTTACAGACAAAAGCCCGAAACCATCATTTTTCACATCTTTTACGATCAGCCGGTAACTTTTTTTGGAGATAAAATCCGGGCGAAACCCTGTTGTGCAGGATCGAGCTTCATATCCGGCTCCGTTTTTCAGAACCCCAGATATGTTTCAACTGGTTACTACTAGATTGGCACAAACGTATATATAATTAGTGTTACCAATAAAGGTAACAATACACTCATTATTCATTCAGTAAAATCAATCATAATCAGGGAAGGAATCAGCATGCAGGAGTTTGTAGAAAAACTGAAATCGATCGGAATGACCGAAAATGAGGCGAAAGTTTACGCAGTTCTCTTCGAACTGAAGGTAGCGACCGCCCGGGAAATGCACGAGATCAGTAAGGTCCCGCGGAACAAAGTGTACGAAGCACTCACGAATCTTGAGGAGAAGGGATTTGTGGGTACGTCAGAAGAGGCAGGCCCATCAAGATTTTTTATTCATGACATAACGAAAACGTTCAACCGGCTAAGACAGGAGAATCTCGAACTGCTGAACGAAGTCGAACAGTATCTTCATTCAAGGATCACCTTCCAGCATAATCGTCCGCTGCTTTCCCACACACTCCAGAATCCATGGGCCATCGAGAGTCACCTTCGGATGATGTTCACCCGGAGCAAAAAAGAGATCGTGATAATCTGTCACGACACGGCGTATGTGAAAAAACATATCTTGAATCTGAAAAATCTCTCGAAGAAGATCGATCTCTATCTGATCGTGCCTGAAGACACCGATCCGGATATTTTTCCCATTAGATGCTACAAACTTCATCCAGACATGAAGGAGTTCATGGATCCGCGAAACACGGACGGGTCAGGGACCGAACCGGAATTCGAACTAACTATTCATGCAGACCGTCAGGACACACTGATCATCGGAAAACTGGAAGGAAGGGAGATCGGCATCTTTTCAGCAGGTAATCCGTCGGTATCTATCCTGGTAAAATATCTGCTCAAAAACATCATACCTTTAACGAAAGAGACTGTACCAGAACAGAATGATTCGTCCGCATGACAAGAAAAGTTATGTATGATAACATGTGACATGTTAACCACTCTCATATTTTATATATTTGCAGGGTCAATAAACCCGGTGTAAAATTTCTGTGAACCGGGACGTGGTGGTTTGTCCTGCATCCACACCCTGGTTTCCGATTTTCTGATGGAGAATCTATATTTATGATTGACACCGGATCTGTTGCCTGGGTACTTGCTTCAACTGCCCTTGTACTTTTAATGACGCCAGCCCTAGGTCTCTTCTACGGCGGCATGGTTCGCAAAAAGAACTTTATATCTGTATTGATGCTTGTATTCGCATCACTCATGATCGTGATCATCCAGTGGTTCCTGCTAGGATACTCGCTGGTGTTTGGAACCGACATGCTGGTGATCGGCGGTCTCGAACATCTCGGTTTGGCCGGAGTCGGTTATGGGACTGAACTCGGACTTCAGATCCCCGACATGTTGTTTGCCGCATTCCAGATGACGTTTGCCGGACTCACGCTCGCGATCATCGTCTCAGGTGTTGCCGAACGCGTGAAATTCGGCGCGTTCCTGCTATTCGGGGTTCTCTGGACAACATTCGTCTATGATCCGATCGCCCACTGGCTTTGGGGAGGAGGCTGGCTCCAGCAGCTCGGCGCCCTTGATTTCGCCGGAGGGACCGTCGTTCATATCAGTGCAGGATTCAGCGCACTCGCACTCGCCATCTATATTGGTAAAAGATCAGGGTTCGGTTCATACCACTTGAACCCCCAGAACATTCCTCTCACATTCTTCGCCGGCGGCGTTCTTCTGTTCGGCTGGATGGGATTCAACGGGGGCAGCGCTCTTGCCGCGAATGATGTCGCCATCCATGCGATCATGGTAACGCTGATCTCCGCCGCCGCGGGAACGATCTCCTGGATGATCGCAAACTGGCGGCATGGTAAACCCAGCTCGCTTGGGTTCATCTCAGGAACGATCGCCGGTCTTGGAGCGATCACTCCTGCTGCAGGATACGTCAATATGTGGGCTGCCCTCCTTATTGGAGCAGTTGCCGGAATTCTTTGTTACTACGCCCTTATCTGGAGAGTCAAGAAAGGATTCGACGAAAGTCTCGATGCCTGGTCTATCCATGGTGTCGGCGGATTCTGGGGAACCATCGCCTGCGGTATTTTCGCTACCGCCGCAGTCGGAGGAGCATCCGGACTCATTGAAGGAAATGCCTATCAGCTCGGGATCCAGATCGTCGACGCATGCGTGACTGCGGTGTTTGCCTTCGGTATGACCTATCTCCTTGCCTGGATCGTGGACAAAACGGTCGGTCTGCGGGTCTCCGAAGACGAGGAGTATATCGGACTGGACCTCACGCTGCACGGCGAGATGGTCAGATAAAAATTCCTAATATCCAGTAATCTTTTTTTTAGCAGGATTTCCCTGCGTAATTATCCATACCCCTATTAGGTATCACACCAAAATACTGGATTATCTATTCACTATTCGAAGAGTTCTTCGTAAGCTTCTGACAGTGAAATATATCCAACAAAAGGAACGACCATGACCCAGCACGAGAGATCAGTTGAAGAGAGCAGTATGATAAAAAAACAGCCGGCACTTCTCTGGAGCGATGGGAAAACCACCGAGATCGGCGATATTGTAGCATGCGAAGAGGAGATCGTTCTGTATTTGAACGGTCAGGATTTTCTGCACATCGTCGCAAGCAGCGATATGCTCGAGGAGTTTGGAGCTGGATTTTTTATTGCCGCAGGGATCGCCAAAAAAATACGTTCCGTCAGGGTCGACGGCAGAAACGTATTCGTCGAGGCAGAGGTTTATCCAGACATGAATGCCCGCGAAGGATTCACTCCTGCAGAAAAAAAGGGACATGTCACTTCAAAGATCATCATACAGCCGGAGGACATATTTGCCGTTCGCGAGGCTATGAACGTGGATGTCTGGAGACAGACCGGCGGTCTCCACTGTGCCGCATTATGGCATGATCACAAGATCATTGCCGTATCGAGTGATATCGGGAGACACAATGCCGTTGACAAACTCATCGGAGTCATGACTCTGCAGGGAATAGCGCCGGGCGAGTGTGTTCTTGGATGTACGGGCAGACAGCCGAAAGGGATGGTAATGAAGGCGGTGAATGCCGGGATCCCGGTGATCGTCGGCAGGACCGCAGTCACCTACCCCGGAGCGATGCTCGCAAAAGAAGAGGGCGTTACCCTGATCGGCTTCACCCGGGAAAACCGGTTTACCGTGTACTCGCACCCGGAAAGGATCACCGGGTTTCCTACAGATGAACCGAAGTGTGAAACCGACAACGAGGATGAGACCCGGCTTTCCAGGTGGCAGTATGACAACGGGACGGTGGTCAGATCCGTTGATCCAGTGGTTGCCGAGGATACGGTAACGCTGTATCTAAACGGAGAAAAATTTTTGGAGAATGTTGCGACCATGGAATCACTCCGCGAACTCGGCATCGGATTTTTTGTTGCCGCAGGGATCGCCAAAAAAATCCAATCGGTCAAAGTCCTGGGATCGGACATTTTTGTGGAGGCAGAAGATACCGCAGAGATCAGCGGCCAAATGGAATCGGCCGGAGGATTTTGTCCGCAGGAATCATTGGTCTGTGTAACCGGCGAAGGTCTGATCACCCCGGAAGAAATATTTGCGGTACGGGAACAACTCAACACCGAGCAGTGGGACAAAACAGGGGCACTGCACTGCGCAGTCCTGTATCATAAGGGAAAAGTGGTTTTCTCCGCGAGCGACATAGGACGGCACAATGTTGTGGACAAGGTCATCGGGTACATGACCCAAAACCATCTGCCTGCAGGCGAATGTGTCCTCGGATGTACCGGCCGCATGCCGCAGGGGATGGTAGTCAAAGCGGCAAATGCCGGGATACCGATCATCGTGTCGCGTGCGGCCGCAACCTCCAAAGGAGCATCTCTTGCGGAAAAATCAGGGATCACACTCATCTGTTTCACCCGACCGCCCAGGTTCACCGTCTACTCGCATCCTGAACGGATCATTGGACTCAGGAACGGGAACGATGTCTAAACCCCGTCTTTCCGATTCCGGGATGTCTCTTTTCATCTGATTCACGGCAATACCGCACACAATCAGATGCTATTTATTCCCTCACGGAAAACAAATACATCATGACTGTTACACCAAAAGATGCACTTTTGCGCTATCATCTCGCCGAGCGGCTCAAACTCGACATCATGATGATCGCCCACCAGTTTGTGACCATTCCTTCCCTCAAAAAAGAGGATAAGGCCGGCGCAAAAACCATATTGATCGCCCTGACCGACGTTCTCGCAGCCGACTGCGAAGCTGCCGCAAAACAGACCGGGGCAGAAGAGTTCAACCAGTCAGCAGCCGTTTTGCTTGCCGTCATAGGTCTTGCCGAGTCGAACCAGTTCGGCCTTGCATCCGACAAATCAGGCGAGGCGATGACCCCGATAACAACCGTTGCCGCCGGAGCATATGCGGTATTGAACGAACATGGACTTATCTGAATTCCAGAACTTCCTTGCGACCCGTTACTCGGTCCGCGAGTATGAACTCGACTGTCTCAACGAAGAGGAGAAGGACTACCTTCTCCAGGCCGCATCATCCGCCCCGTCTGCAGGTAATCTTGAGGCATGGGATGTTATCTTCGTGACCGATCCCGGCCAGCTCGAACTTCTCGGAGACGCTGCCGGAAACCAGCATCAGATCCCGGACGCAGGCTCAGCTATTGTTATCTGCGCAAATTATGTCCGGTCGATGTCAAGATATGCGGACAGGGGCATCCTCTTTGCCGTACAGGATGCGACGATCGCAGCCACGTACATGATGCTCGCCGCCCACGCACTTCGCCTGCACACCTGCTGGATCGGAGCATTCGATGAGGAGGAGGTCAAGGGAGCACTGGATCTTCCCCAACATATCCGGCCTGTCGTTATCCTCTCCATCGGCAGAGGTATGCCCCCCGAGTCACATCCGGAACGTATGGACCCCGAAGGGCACGCCCATTACGATATCTGGTGAGAGACACTTCCCACATTCTTTTTTCCCGTAATTTCGTGCGGCATCAGGAAACGCTTTCCGATTCCAACATGCTCTTCTATCTGTACATCCAATAGCTACACAATTATGAAATACGGAGTATCCGTTCAAAACATGATGAGTCTTATGGCATCACGTATCGATTCCATCGCTCAGAAGATCCCTGCAGCTCAGGTGGATGCATTTCTCGAGGCGATCCTCAATGCAAACCGCATCTATGTGATGGGCGCAGGAAGATCGGGTCTGGTTGCCAAATCCTTTGCGATGCGTCTGATGCACACCGGATTTACCGCCTATGTCGTCGGTGAGACCATCACCCCGGCGATCGGCGAAGATGATCTGATCATTGCCTTTTCCGGATCAGGAAACACAAAAACCATCGGAGATATCGCAGAGACCGCAAAAGGTCTTGGTGCAAAGGTCGCTTTGATCTCATCCAATCCCCAGTCGCGTATCGGGCATGTTGCGGATTTTGTCATTGAGATAGAAACCCAGCGTGACCCGGTCACCTGCGATGCCCATGAATATGAGATCCGTCAGATGCTTGGCGAACACCGGTCTTTCGCCCCGCTTGGGACCATCTTCGAAACATCCTCTCTGATGTTTGGAGATGCTGTCATCTCGACACTCATGGATATGAAAAAGATCGAAGAGGCAGATCTGAAACGCCGCCACACCAACATGGAATAATATGACAGATTTTGCATCACGTGTAAAAGCCATCGATATCTCGGGGATCAGAAAGATGTTCGAGTCGGCAGCTCCCGGATCAATCAACATGGGTCTCGGCCAGCCGGATTTCGACACCCCGGATAACATCAAAAACGCCGCCGTCAAAGCCATTGCCGAGGGAAAAACAGGATATACGAACAATGCAGGTATCGATGAACTCCGTGCCGCAGTAGCCAGAAAACTCAAATCGGAAAACGGACTCTCTTACGGACCAGGCGATATCCTCATCACCGCAGGCGGCTCGGGAGCACTGCACGCAGCTATCTTCTCACTCGTTGAGAACGGGCAGAAGGTCGTGTTCAATAACCCGGGTTTCGTCTCCTACGGTTCGCTTACAACGCTCGCCGGCGGAATTCCCGACCCGGTCGCCCTGAAACCCGATCTCCATCTGGATGTCGAAGCGCTCAAGGAACACTTCTCCGACAAAAATACCAAAGTCATGGTCTTAAACAGCCCGGCAAATCCTACAGGAGCGGTCGAGACGAAAGAGACTATCAGAGCGGTCGTCGAGTCCGCAGCGGATTACGGCGTCACTGTCCTCTCCGACGAAGTGTACGAGAAGTTCTGTTACGGCAATACGGAATTTGTCAGCGCAGGAACGTTCGGCGACAACGTCGTCACGATCAACGCGGCAAGCAAAACCTATGCGATGACCGGCTGGCGTATCGGATTTATGGCAGCATCACGCGAGATCATCGATCAGGCGGTCAAAATTCAGCAGTACTCGCTTGCCTGTCCCACCTCGATCGCCCAGTATGCGGCCCTCGAGGCATACACAGGGGATCAGTCCTCGATTGGCGTAATGAAGAAGGAATACGAAGCACGCCGGAATCTCCTTATCAGCGGACTTCGGGAGATGGGGATCTCCGTTGATATGCCGGAAGGAGCATTCTACGCGTTCCCGAAACTTGAACTCGACACGGTCATGAAGATCGTGGCGGCTGGCGTGATCATCACGCCGGGCGGAGCATTCGGCTCGAAGGGTGTTGGATACGCCCGTATGAGCTATGCAACCTCCCAGGAAAATATAAAAATCGCTCTTGATAGAATACGAACGGTAGTGGCGTAAATGGAACTTACTGAAATCAATACTTTACTCGAAAAACTCTCGAACGCACACGGCATTTCCAGCCGTGAGGCAGAAGTTGCAAAGATCATCCGCGATGAGATCGCAGATTATGTGGATGAGATCAGAACAGATAAGATGGGCA
The DNA here is from genome assembly GCF_030655665.1 of Methanocorpusculum sp. Classification (NCBI taxonomy): domain Archaea; kingdom Methanobacteriati; phylum Methanobacteriota; class Methanomicrobia; order Methanomicrobiales; family Methanocorpusculaceae; genus Methanocorpusculum; species Methanocorpusculum sp. The sequence continues at coordinate 133,875 of NZ_JAUSPQ010000010.1, forward strand.
ACCTGATCGCGGTCAAAAAAGGCGACGACTTTAAGATCATGCTCGCCGCCCACATGGATGAGATCGGCATGATGGTCCAGTATGTGGACGAACGTGGATTCATCAGATTTGTCGCGGTCGGCGGCTGGTATAATCCGGTCATGGTCGGACAGAGAGTTATCCTTCATGGTGAGAAAGGTCCGGTCTACGGTGTTCTCGGCAACAAACCCCCGCATGTGATGACCGAGGAAGACAAGAAGAAACCGATCGACATGGCAGATCTGTTCATCGAGGTTGGAGCAAAATCACCTGAAGAAGTCGAGGCTCTCGGTATCACCGTTGGAACATCTGTCACGATGGACCGCCAGTATGTCAAACTTGCCGGGACCACGGTCACGGGAAAAGCCATGGACAACCGTGCAGGTTGTGCGATGCTGATCGGCGCTCTGAAAGAGATGAAGACCGCACACACGATCTATGCAGTTTTCACCGTGCAGGAAGAGGTCGGGCTCAAAGGAGCGAAAACTAGTTCATATACTCTGGATCCCGATGTTGCCATCGCCACGGATGTGACGATCCCGGGAGACTCCCCGGGCGTCGAGCGGCGCAAGGCCCCAGTGTATATGGGCAAAGGGCCCGTCATTGGTATGGCGTCGGCGAGCGGCCGGGGTCATCTCGCGGATCCGCGGATCGTCGACTGGCTCGTCAAGACCGGAAAGAAATTCAACATCCCCTGTCAGATCGAGGTGGGAGACGGCGGCAACACGGATGCATCCGCCATCAACTTTGAACGCGGCGGGATCCCGAGCGTGCCGATGTCGGTTCCGGCACGATATATCCACTCACCGGTCGAGGTCATCGACTTAAAGGATCTCGAAGCGGCGATCCACCTGCTCGCAAAAGCGGTGGAAACAAAACCAAAATTCTAATTTTTCTCTTTTTACGTCTCCCATTCCCTTTTCTGAATTGGGGTGCTGGGGAGAGACTGCGGGTTGGCGAGGAAGTCGACGACCTTAGCTGAGCAAATCTTTGATTTGCGATCCGGCGCGGAGCCCGACGCGGTGGAAATATCCTATTTTTGGATTATTGATATAATATCTACCAATGGTCTAATTCAGGATAAACAGGAACTGTAAAAAAAATATACTGGCGGCATAAGCCGCGGGTATGACCGGCTTAGAAATCGGTCATGATACGGAACTGATCGATCTCTTCTGAGTCGAGTTCCTCAAGGAAGCTTTCTGCTGCATTCTTGATGTCCTTGCTTGCGGTGATCGCTCTGCCGACAACAACGATATCTGCTCCTGCTGCGAGTGCTTTCTTAACGACCGGCTGACGGATACCGCCTGCAGTCGCGACAAGGATCTTTGCATTGTACTTCTTTGCAACTTCCTTGATCTTCTTGATGTCACCCCAGCTGTAGTCGCCGGTTGCTTCCTTATCGATAGCACGGTGCATCTCCACATACTGCGGGAGAAGTGCTGCGCCGCCCATCTGACCGAGGGACTCGATAAGTTTTGCAGGTTCGTCGACATTCAGCATATCGATGATTGCGTAGATTCCACACTTCTTTGCTTCTTTGATGAAGGATGCGATAGTTTCTACTGGTGCAAGTCCGGAAACGACTGCGGCGTCTCCGCCGGCGTTCGAGACCATGCGTGCCTCAAGGTTACCTGTATCCAGGGTCTTCAGGTCAGCAACAATGAAACAGTTCGGACGGATCTTTCTGATCTCGTTGATAACACTGAGACCGAACTGTTTGATCAGCGGGGTACCTGCCTCGAAGATGACGTGGTCGTTCTGCGGGACGCCGGATAAAACACGCTCGACCTGCTTCATGTCAACAAGATCCATGGCGACCTGGAGATACGGCGGGTTCCACAGACGCTGGACCTTGAATCCCATGACTCCGTGGGCTGCTCTGTCCTTCTCTTTCAGAACAGTGGCGGTGTCAGGGAACTTATCGAGAGCGCGTGAGAGTGCGAGGCGCGTTGCTCCATAGTTGAAACGGTAGAGTTTATTGAAGTCTTTTGCCGAGGGGTCGATGAAAACACTTGCAACAATGACATTTTCCTCAACATCCATGCCCTCGAAGACGCCGTCCTCTAATGCATCTGCTATTGCTTTGGAAACCGCTGCCTGTGCGGGACCAAAGATCTGGGTAACCTGCTCGGTGTGTTTGAGCGTTACCTTCGGGACGATCAGGACTGCCGGTTTTGGCAGAAGGTTGGGGCGGATAACGCCGAGAAGTGGAGTGTGACCGGCAGAAAGCTGTGTCAGACCATTTGCGAATGACATGCCGACCGGGCCGTTTTTATCTCCGATCATGAGGTCGATGTGAGCGAGTTCCGCTCCATCGCCAACGAGTGCTTCACCAATTAAGAACATAGGTATAATCTCTGCAGTAGTGTTGGTGTCGGGAGGCTATAAAGACTTCATTCGGGTTTCAATAGAGGATATAGCTTCCCTATATTTCATATATGATAACCTTGATGTAACATGCCAAACGAATATATGCGTACTCAGAGGGAACTGATGGGTCTAAAGAATTTAATCGTACCGCAGGACAAGATTTTTTTTGAACTGTTTGAGGAACAGGCAGCCACGGTCTGTAAAGCAGCAGATATGCTGATCGATATATTTTCCGACTATACGAATATCGAGGAAAAATACCGGTTGATGAAGGAGATCGAGCATCAGGGAGATGCGATCGCCCACAGAGCATATGACGAACTGAACCGCACATTTATCACTCCTTTTGAACCGGAAGAAATCTCCCGGCTTGTTACCGCGCTTGACGATGTCATTGACTATATTGATGACGGAGCACGTATGCTTCTCATCTATGAAGTGAAAAAGACGGATCAGTTCATGATCGAGTTTGCAAAATGCATCCGGCAGGCGGCAGATGAGATCAAAACCGGGATCAGCGGTCTTCGCACCCTCAAAGACACAGAGACCATCAAAGGCTGCTGTATCGAGATCAACCGGCTGGAGAATGTGGGCGATGAGATCCTCTCCACGGCGATCAGAAATCTGTTCAAATCCAATGATCCTGTTGAGATCATCAAACTCAAGGATATCTATGAACATTTGGAGATCGCAACCGACAAATGTGAAGATGTTTCCGATGTATTTTCCGCAATTCTTATTCGTCACACGTGAGTAAAGCATGGATACCATCACTTTTATTGTTGTTATTCTCGGGATCATCATCGCACTCGCGTTCAACTTTTCGAACGGGCGAAACGACGCATCCAATGTTGTTGCGACCGTGGTCGCGACCCGTGCACTATCTCCGAGATATGCGATCCTGCTCGCATCGGTCTGCTGTTTTGCAGGTCCGTTCATTTTCTCGACCGCAGTTGCTAAAACTATTGGGAAAGGGATCGTAAATCCGGAGATCTTCACCCCCATTCTTCTTTTGATCGGTCTTTGTGGAGCTGTTTTCTGGGTGAATTTCTGTTCACGGTCGGGCATCCCGGTCTCCTCATCGCATTCGCTGGTGGGGGGTCTGATGGGAGCCGGAATTGCCGCCGGAGGTCTTTCGGTCGTGAACTGGCCTACTTCCGAGATGGCTCTTGGGATGGTGTATTATCTGATTCTCGGAGCGGTCGTTGGCGCGATCATTATGCTGATCATTGCACTGATCTTCAATGACTCGGTAAAACTGTTTCTGCTGATCGGAGCGGGAGTAGGGGCGATCGTCGCAGTACCAATTGCAATGATCTTAGGGGTTTTTGTATTCTCAGGGCTTCTCGCGATCCTGCTGTTCATCTGTGTTTCCCCTATACTTGGGCTGATCGTATCCTATTCTTTTACGACGATCTTAACAAGGATAACAGCAAAACGCTCCGCCCACCCAATGCTTCTGAACAAATGGTTTCAGCGTGCACAGGTTCTGGCATCCGGTTTCCAGGCGGCAAGTCTCGGGGGAAACGATGCTCAGAATGCGATGGGTATCATCCTTGCGATCCTGATTTCGACCGGTCTTGCTGCATCCAACAGCGAACTGCCTCTTTGGGTGATCCTTCTCTCGGGTTTTGCGATCGCGGCAGGTATTCTTTCGGGAGGCTGGCGGGTCATTAAAAAGATGGGGTCGGGGATCACCAGGATCCAGCCGTATCAGGGTTTTTCCGCCGCAGTATCCGGCGGAGCAGTCCTGTCTTTTATGACCTCGTTCGGTGTTCCGGTCTCGACGACCCATGTAGCGAGCGGAACGATCATGGGTACAGGCGTAACCCGGGGTATGGGAGCAGTGAACTGGAGTACGGTCCGTCAGATGGTGACCGCGTGGATCATTACGATCCCGTGTGCTGCGGTGGTTTCCTTTTTGGCATATATTATTCTGGCATTCGTGTTCGGGTTCTGAGAACCTGCCATTTTTTTATTTTCTTTGGTAAAGATTCGTCCCAAGACGGAACACGAAAAAAAAGGTTGAGAGGAGGAGAGTTCAGTAGTTGGTTTTTCTGATCTCGAAGTAGGCCTGCGGGTGTTTACAGACAGGACACTCATCTGGAGCTTTTTCACCGACATAGATGTGACCGCAGTTTGTACACTGCCACTGCAGTTTCTCCGGACGGGCAAAGACTTTGCCTTCTTTGATGTTTGCGAGAAGTTTTCTGTAGCGTTCCTCGTGTAATTTTTCGATCGCGGCAACGCCTTCAAGGGTTTTTGCAAGTTTATCAAAGCCTTCTTCTTTTGCGACAACGGCAAAGCCTGCATACATTTCCGTCCACTCTTCGTGTTCGCCTGCTGCTGCATCAAGCAGATTTGTTATGGTGTCAGGCACATCTCCGCCGTGGAGGATCTTGAACCAGAGTTTTGCGTGTTCTTTTTCGTTGCCGGCAGTCTCTTCAAAGATATCGGCGATCTGGTTATATCCTTCTTTTCTGGCCTGGGAGGCATAATAGGTGTACTTGTTTCGCGCTTTAGACTCACCTGCGAAAGCAAACTCTAAGTTTGCTTCGGTTTTGGTGCCTTTTACATTACACATACTTTGTATTTAGGCAGAAAGAGTAAAAAGAGTTTCTGTCAGGGGCATTTTAAAAAAATGGTGAGAGGGGGCTTCCAGATGATCCGTTAATTTCGGATCACACAGAAACTTATTTTCTCTCTGCTTCCAGAAGCTTTCTGATAGCCGTGACCTCGGCAATCAGTGCCTGCATATCTGCAGGAGCTGCACGCCTGCCGAAATCGACACCGGTCGCCGCCGGACTTGGAACATTGCCGCGGACAAAATCCATGATCATTGCCCTGAGAGGTTCGGGATCGGCGATACCTTCGAGCTGGATCTCGGCAGAGTTCTTCCCGGAATTTCCGCCGGCTGTCTCGATCTTTAAATTCGAGATGCCGAATATCCGCATGACCGGACCCTGAACGATATCCACATTCGTGATACGGTTATAGGGGACGATCCCGGTTTTTCTAAACCAGACACCGCGTTTCCAGGTCATCTCCGTATCATTCAGGTGATATACGACCGAGGCATAATACAGACGCGACCAGATCAGAACGAAGATCACGATTCCAGCAAGAACGCCAAGAGAGATCTGACCGATCAGAACAAAAATCGGATCGCCTAACGCTACGAAATAGACCCATCCGACACAACATGCCCAAATAAGAATAACTGCCATTACGCTCGCAAGTGCCAGATACGAAGTATACTTCGCATCCGGCTTAAATTCTTCACCGAGTTTAACCATGAGAATCTGATAGACCGGCAGATACAATAAGGTTTGTGAGAGACAAGTACATAATCGTGAACGAGAAGCTGGAACCTGAACCGGATTTTACCGAAGAAGAGCGTGCCGAGTTCGAACAGTTTGAACAGGAACATCCCTACAAAGAGATCCCCGAAGAGATCATCCGTGTTCCAGTACAGGAAAAACCGGCCGCCGACACAAAACATGACCTCCTTTACCTTTTGATCTTCATCATCGTAATGGCAGTATTCCTCGGGATCATACTCATCACTCAAATCTGAGGCTCCAATCTGGAAACACAACGCTTAAATCACTATACGCTGAATTTGTATAAGAAAGCTGGCGGGGTCGTGGCCTAGTCCGGAATGGCGACGGGCTCCAGCGGTCTTAGCGTATGATGAACTATCGGGTCTACTGATTTAATGATGACCCGCTGGAGCACTGATCTAATCACTGCTCTTGAACATGTTCGCTTGTCGGAGAGACCCGTCGATCGTGAGTTCAAATCTCACCGACCCCACGTTTTTCGAAACTCTTTTCCCGGTAATTAACCTAAAAATTCTGCATGCGATTATTCCATCTGCTGTTCATCGGAATCCTGGTATGCACCGCAGTCATCTCTGCAGGCTGTATCAACACACAGGACACTTCACAGGAAAAAGCAGTGTCCGAAGCAATTTCCATGATAAATCTCAGCCTGAGTCAAGGCGCAGACTCTATGATCGAAGCCGCCGATGAAATTGCTGCCGGCAAAAACGATGCAGATTCCTCGAAGCAGGTCCTCGCAAACCTGTATCAGAAATCAACACTCGCCCAGACGATCCTCTACGCAAACGAGAATATGATCGTCGTCTCCGTCTACCCCGATATCATCCTCTCGTCTGTTGGATCGGACCAGAGCTCCTATGGAACGAACGAGGCATACTATGCCGGTAAAAAGATTGCCCTGACCGAATATTTCCACCTTGAAGACGGCACAAATGCCTCGGTCCTCTCGGCACCGGTCTATGCTGACGGAGAATGGAAAGGGTACATCTCCATGTCATTCGACAGTTCAAGACTTTTTGGAGACATCGAGAAGTATCTTTTTGAGACATACGGATATCACCTCTGTGTCCTCCAGACCGACGGCATCCAGGTGTATGATTACGACCTGCGCGAACGAGGCAAAAATATCCTTACCGACCCCTCGTATCCCGAAGATGTCAAAGCAGCAGCTTTGGAAGTATGCCGGGAAACCTCAGGCACAACAGAATATACCTACCAAAAAACCGGATCTGAGGAACAGGTTCACAAGACCGTTGTCTGGGACACCCTTGAGTTCGGCGGACAGACTTGGCGCGTTCTTATCCTCTCGGAGTAACGCTCCCCGTATCTTTTTTAAGAGATAATCATTCGCGGTGACGCATTCCCCTTAACCGGGTAATTCAACACACACTACATATATGTCGGGAAGGAACACATAACTAGGACAATTTATGACGAGGGTTGTTATTTCTGTAGGAGGATCGGTCCTAGTACCGTCACTTGACGCACACCGCCTGAAAGAATGGGCTGAATCACTGATAAACCTCACCAAAGCCGGCATCCAGATTTTTGCCGTTGTCGGCGGAGGAGGAGAAGCACGAAGATACATAGATGCCTGCCGAAGTATTGGACTGGACGAAGCCTCATCAGATGAGATCGGGATCCAGGTCACCCGGATCAATGCCGCTCTTCTTATCGGCGCTCTCAAAGAATATGCATATCCGGTCGTTGCCGAATCCTACCGCGAAGCAAAGACCGCGGCCGTATCCGGAAAGATCGTGGTGATGGGTGGAGTCACTCCCGGTCAGACCACGGACGCCGTAGCCGCAGTACTAGCAGAAGAGGTCGGGGCCTCAATGATGATCAATATGACCGCGATCGACGGTATCTACACCGCAGACCCCAATAAAGATGCATCTGCAAAGAAACACGATATCCTGAGTCCGCAGGGACTCATCGACCTGATCATGAAAGAAAAGATGTGCGCAGGATCGAATATGGTCATCGATCTCGTAGCTGCAAAGATCACCGAAAGAAGCTGTATCCCCCTTGTAGTGATCGATGGACGCTGCCCCGCACTCATGGAAAAAGCCCTCCTCAAAGGCGAATTTGCCGGAACCATCGTCGGAGATTCGATGATTCGGTTCCCGATCGTATAAATAATTTATATCCGCAGCGGCGGAACACCATACACATCTCTTTTTAAGGAAGAACACTAATATTATTGGGCAACAGGGGGTGGTAGGGTAGCCTGGTCCATCCTAGAGCGTTTGGGACGCTTTGACCCCAGTTCGAATCTGGGCCACCCCATTCTTTTATGAATCAGATAACTGCAGAATCCATTTTCAAAGAGTTACAACATCAGTACCCGTGCACGCGGGACGAGATGAACTTCCTCAAATTCAGAAACCCTTTTGAACTGCTTATCATGACGATCCTCTCCGCACAGACGACCGATATTACCATCAATGGTCTGCGTGACGAGCTTTTTACCGCATATCCGGATGCTGCCGCTCTCTCACGGGCAGAGCCTTCAGATGTAGAACGGATCATTCACTCAGCAGGTTATTACCGCGCGAAAACGAAAAACATCATCGGGACGGCAAAAATGCTCGAAGAAAATTTCGGCGGTATCGTTCCAAAAACTATCGAAGAGCTCATAACCCTTCCCGGAGTCGGACGAAAAACAGCCAACATCGTCACGAATCACGCATTTCACGAAACATACGGGATCGCGGTGGACACCCATGTCGGAAGGCTTTCACAGAGAATAGGCTTCACGAAAAATACCGACCCTGATAAAATCGAAAAGGATCTCATGGAACTGTTTCCAAAAAAGTGGTGGAGCGAGATCAACTATCTTCTGATACGTCACGGAAGAGCAGTCTGTACCGCAAAAAAGCCCGACTGTACGAAATGCATAATCAGTCATAACTGCCAATCATATATTAACAGAGGTGAAGAGTGACAGAAATGAGCATACGTGAACGAAGAATGATCCTCTTCGCAACATCAATGGGGTCGCTCCTCAACCCCATGATCGCAACGATGGTAATACTTGCTCTCCCGGCGATCGGACTTGAATTTGGCGTCTCGGCACGTGATCTGGGCTGGATGAGCACAGCATTTATTCTGGCAACTGCCATTCTTTTAGTCCCGGCATCCCGTCTTGTTGACAGTATCGGATACAAAAAATCCTATATCATCGGGGGACTCATCGTCGTTGTCTCCTGTTTTTTCTCGGAATTCACACCGGATTACACCACCCTGATCATATTACGGATCATCGCCGGCATGGGATCAGCATTTGTGATGATAACAGGCCTTGCGATCCTGACGCGAGTATATCCGGCAAATAAGCGCGGGATGGTTATCGGGGTCAATACAGCAATGGTCTATGTCGGCGCATCAATGGGGCCGATCATCGGCGGATTCCTGACCGAGTATGCCGGATGGCGCAGTATTTTCCTGATGATGATCCCGCTTCTGCTGGTATCTGCGCTCGTCATGGCAAAGTTCCTCAAACAGGAGTTCAAAAATCCCTGGAAATCCTTTGATATCAAAGGGACGATATTATACGCAGCTGCGATATTCTGCACGATGTACGGGCTTTCCACCATCACCGACAACGGATCCCTCTTCCTCGCGATAGGAGGAGTATTCCTCATTGTCATTTTCATGTGGTATGAACGCAAAGTTGCGGAACCGGTTCTTCATGTAGATCTGTTCTTCAAAAACAAACGGTTCGCACGGTCCTCCTATACTGCTCTCCTGAACTATGGCTGCACATACGGAGCAGTCTATATGGTTAGTCTGTATCTTCAGTCGGTCGGTGAGCTGAGTGCGGTCGAAGCAGGATTTATCATTTTCTTCCAGCCGCTCATCCAGGCAGTGATGACGCCGATCGCAGGTAAACTTTCCGACCATTTCGACCCGAGATATCTTGTCACGTTTGGCATGGCGCTCTCGGCGATAGGAGTCATTCTTCTCGCAGGCCTTGGACTTACCTCAGCCGTTTCCTACATCGCGATCACGCAGGTATTCATAGGGCTCGGATCGGCCTTATTCTCGGCACCGAACACCAATGCGATCATGAGTGCTGTCCCGCAAAAAGAGTATAGTTCGGCATCCAGCATCGTCGCAGTGATGAGACAGCTTGGCATGATCCTCTCGATGGCGATCTGTATGGCAGCAATATCCATCTTTGTCGGAGGCCTGAATATGCTCGGACCTGACATGTATCCGCAGTTTGTTCAGGCTCTGCAGGTCTCAATGCTGGTATGTTCCGGACTTGCTGTGATCGGTATTTTCTTCTCATGGTTCCGTGGTAAAGCACCTGAGGGGGCGGACGTATGAAAGTGATGGTAGGCGGGACATTCGATCCCCTTCACATCGGCCATCAGCATCTCCTTACCCGAGCATTTACGACTGCAGGACCAGGCGGTCATGTGGTCATCGGATTATCTTCGGATACCTTTGCTTCCCGAAAACAGCATCCGGTTAGAAGTTATGAGGTTCGGTTCGCAGAGCTGACCAACTGGATCGAATCAAAAAAGTTTGAAGCGACCTATGAGATCGAAGCGCTGTTCGATCAGTTCGGCAGTGCACTGACCCAGGACTTCGATGCGCTGGTCGTGAGTCATGAGACGTTTCCGGTCGGGAATCTCATCAATGCAAAGCGGAAGGAGATGGGGAAAAACATGGTGGATCTCTATCAGATCCAGTGTGTTATGGCAAAGGACGGAAAGGTGGTTTCTTCCACCAGAATCTATAGAGGAGAGATCAACAGATTTGGAGAACCGGTCTCTGAAGAGTTGTTCTCGGGAGCTGAGTCATGCAAAAAAGAATGAAGGATCATCAGTTATCGGATGAAGACATTTCATACCTTCTGGAAAATGCAGCAAGCGGCGTTCTCGCAACGCTTGATGCAGACGGGAGTCCTTACTGCGTGCCTGTGCATTTTGTGTATGTCAACAGAAAGATCTACATCCATGGTCTGACAACCGGTGAGAAGATCGAAAATATCTGTCGGGACCCGCGGGTAAGTTTTACCGTGTACAGGATGGGAGATTTCCTCTACAGTGCTGACGCAAAATCGCCCTGCAGTGTGAACACAACATATCAAAGCGTTGTGGTGAAAGGTTCGGCCGTCCTCGTGGAAAACACGCAGATGAAGCGGGAAATCCTGAGCGCAGTCGTGAAAAAATACACACCTGAGCTTGCCTGCCTTTCAATGCCGGAGAACGCCGTCCTACATACATCCATGATCGAGATCACGCCCGTGATCTGCACGGGAAAATACTATCCTTAAAAAAATTAGAAGAGACCGGATATATATCCGTCATTGTTCACATCGATCGAGCATGCAGCCGGCACAGCGGGCAATCCCGGGAGTGTCATGATATCGCCGGTCTCGACAACGATGAAACCGGCACCATTACAGAGCCGAACTGTTGATGCATTGATAACAAAGTTCTTCGGTCTGCCGAGTTTGTTTGGATCATCGGAGAGCGAGTATTGAGTTTTTGCCATGCAGATCGGGAGAGCACCCCTGCCGAGAGATTCGATCTCTTTGATAGCAGCATCGGCGGCGGGCGAGTAGACGACCCCGTCTGCTCCGTAGATCCGGGTCGCAAGGGTATTGATCTTCTCTTTTATTGGCATATCAAGTTCGTACAGACACTGGAATTTTTGCGGTTTCTCGCAGGATGCAACGACCTTTTTCGCCAGTTCGATACCACCATCCCCGCCTTTGGCGAAGACTTCGGAGACGGCAAACTCTGCACCTTGAGAGATACAGAACTCTTTGAGGATTGAAAGCTCTTCATCCGTGTCGGAGAAAAACCGATTGATCGCCACGACAACCGGGACACCAAACTTCTGGAGATTTTGAATGTGGGCCTCGAGGTTGACCATGCCTGCTTTGAGGGCGGCAACGTTCGGGATCGTTGTATCCTCTTTCTTTACGCCACCGTTGTATTTGAGGGCGCGAACGGTCGCAACAAGCACTACAGTGTTCGGGGTGAGTCCAGCATACCGGCATTTGATGTCAAAGAACTTTTCGGCACCCAGGTCGGAACCGAAACCCGCTTCTGTGATAACATAATCAGCCATCTTCAGCGAAAGTTTGGTCGCACGAACCGAGTTACAGCCGTGTGCGATATTTGCAAACGGTCCGCCGTGAATGAAACAAGGGGTGTTTTCCAACGTCTGAACAAGGTTCGGTTTAATGGCATCCTTGAGAAGCGCAGCCATTGCCCCCACAGCCTTTAGATCGCGTGCATAGAGCGGTGTGCCTTTCCTGCTGTAGCCAAAGATAACGTTGCTCAGGCGTGCCTTGAGATCATCAATATCATTTGCAAGACAGAGAATGGCCATTACTTCACTCGCGACCGTGATCATAAAATGATCTTCACGCGGGACGCCGTTAGTCTGCCCGCCGAGTCCGATGATGATGTTTCGGAGAGAGCGATCGTTCATATCCATACAACGTTTGAAGACGATACGCCGCGTGTCGATATCCAGAGCATTACCCTGCTGGATATGGTTGTCGATCATTGCACACAGTAGGTTGTTTGCACTGGTGATCGCATGGAAATCTCCGGTAAAGTGGAGATTGATATCCTCCATCGGAACGACCTGTGAATAACCTCCGCCGGCAGCTCCGCCTTTCACACCAAAGACGGGACCGAGGGATGGTTCACGAAGTGCAATGACAGCATTTTTACCGATCTTTTGCATTGCCTGACCAAGACCGACAGTGGTCGTGGTCTTTCCTTCACCGGCAGGAGTCGGGTTGATAGCAGTAATCAGAATGAGTTTCCCGTTTGGTTTATTTTCCAGACGTTTTTCGAGAGAATCAGAGAGTTTAGCTTTGTAGGAACCGTAGAGTTCAAGTTCATCCGGCGAAATGTCAAGAGATGCGGCAATCTCTGTAATTTTTTTCATTTTGCACTGCTGTGCAATTTCTATGTCAGATAGCATGTATATTTCACCCCAGGGAGCCTTGAGAGATAGCAGAAAACGTATCTCCAAATGTTGTTAACTACTCTTAAATTTATCTTATATATAGGCATCTAAGATGATACACCAAAAATATCAGAATCTTTGCGCGCAGTAAGTAAGATGAGAATTCACGGCAATATTATGTGATTTCCGGAATAAGTCATAAGTACCAAAAATTGAACTAAGTTAAATTGTTTTAAAGCACTGGAAAAACCTAGCCTCATCAATAATAAAATAATAATGAATTCAATAAAAATGAGATTGAGAGAATTTCCTCAAAGCCTCAGGCGAGATTTGAACTCGCGATCTGCTGATTACAAATCAGCCGCTATGCCGGGCTAGGCCACTGAGGCACAGAAAGTGCTCTTAATTATAGGGCACAGGGGTTATAATAGTTTACGAAAAAAGATGAAGGATCCTATTGTCCCTTCAGTTTCTCGATCAGTTCTTTGACTTCGGCAGATCCTTCTTTGTAGTAGATAGATTCCTTGGGATCGAGTTCATATAAGAGTCTAAGGAACTCACCAGCGTGGACTTTTTCTTCATCAGCAATGTCTTCGAGGACCTCGATCGCAAGTTTGTTGTCTATTGACTCAGCAAGCTGCTGATAGAGCTGGATGGCTTCGTATTCAGCTGCGACCATAAAACGAATAGCACGTATAAGTTCATCATGTGTGAGTTTACGGTCTTCTTTTAATCCGGCAAAGGGATTTCCAAAGTCTGGCATATGATGATATGATATTTACAAACAGATAAAACAGAAGGTATGAGCCAATGAAATGATCAATACTTGGAAAAATGAGGGAGATGGTGACTATCCCCTCAGTTATTATAACGAACCATTCTATTCATTCCATTTGAGCGGCTCAACTCTGTACGATGCAGACGACATAACGTATTACAAGAAGTAATTCCAAACATCACCATTTTTCTTTTTTAACATCTTTCTGATGCATTATGTCAGTAAATTCTCTTTTTTAGTTATTTCCCCTTCTGGTATGATATATGCTGGTTACTTCACCGTAGCCGGATAGATCAGAACAGAAAAGGAACACAAACAAGAAAACAAAAGCTCACGCTCCCATTAAAAAAACACAAACATAACATTTCAAAAGAATAAGGGGGGGTGCAGCGTTGACCAGTTCCCGAGAATTCGCATATCTCAGTACAATGACCGACGCAAGAGAGCTTAACTGCCGGGTTCGGAATGGGTCCGGGTGGAACCTCTCTGCTATGGCCGCAT
>NZ_JAUSPQ010000011.1 GCF_030655665.1 Methanocorpusculum sp.
CCTGTCGCCGCCCCAGCGGCTCCTGTGAGAGAAATATTCTGGGAGTTTTTAATGAAAAAGAAGCGGAGAAATTATTATTGGAAGCCGCTGGGGCGGCGACAGGATTTGCCCGAACGCTTCCGATGAGGGATGAGCAAGACAGCAAAGCTGGATTGCGAAAGTGAGGATAAGCAAATCCGATTCTGAGAGCAAGCCAAAGGCTTGCGAGATTCGCGCCGATTCGCGGTTGGTTATTTCTCATGTATCAAAAATATCCCCGTACACGAAATCGAAGCGCATCTCATACGTACGTCAGTTTTTTTGATTTAAGAGTACACCGCGTAAGTCCTATATAAAAATAAAAAAATAGGGCTGAGAGATTTATTGCTCAGCCAGCTGTGCTAATTTCTTGTAACAGATGATCTCCAGCACACCGTTTTTCAGATGTGTCTGGGTCTGTGACGGGTCGATACCGGCGACCGGGATCACTGCTGAGTATTCACGGTTCGTGCCGGCATTGAGCTGGAGTTTCCCGTCCTGATAGGCGATAAAGAAATCATCCTGACATTCTGAGGGAAGTTCTGTCTGGATGATCACTGTTCCCTTATCCTCAAACATCTCGATTGGGATCGTCTTATTGTGGACCTCATCGGGTGTCAGATGGATCTTACCGCCGGCAAGGACAAACTTCACACCGACGACCGGCGGAAGTTTACCCCCACTTTCTTCAGAGACGTGATTGATCAATATTTTGTGGATGATATCCAATAATTCCCTGTATGCGTCATCTGGTGTTTCCGGCATTCTGTTTCTCCGAGGTGAAGAGATTTCTCTCTTCACGCATCTGCGTTCTTAATTATCTCTTTGATTCTGCTAAAGTCTTTCTGCTGGGACATCAGCAGTTCATCAAGTTCACGGAGTTCTGGGGTGAGTTCCGCATCCTTGTATTCGGCGATATCCAGGATAGAAATACCCTTTTCGAGGGTCTTTCTCTCCTCTTCGTTGAATCTGTACTGCCAGGAACTTCTTTCGGCGTTCCGTCTGCCTGCCTTGTCGAGTGAGGGTCGGACACGCTTCAACGCGGCATCGAAGTGTTTCCCGAAGACCTTAACACTCGATACTGCAAGCGTGATCTCAGCCGCTTCGTGACCTGCCATCACCTTCACGAACTCGCGGATCGCGACCATTTTTGCCTCACGAACGAGTGCCTCGATGTCGGCACCCACGAACCCTTCTGTTTTGTCGACGAGTGCATCCAGATCCACATCTTCGGCAAGCATCGAGCTGATCTCTTTGATGTAAACATCAAAGATCTGCCTTCTTCCTTCGCGGTTCGGCGGGGGGACGAAGATGTGCTGCTCAAGACGCCCAGGTCTCAGCAGGGCAGGGTCGATCATGTCAGGACGGTTGGTCGCCCCGATCACGATGACGTTTTTCAGCTCTTCGAGTCCGTCGAGTTCTGTCAGGAACTGACTGACCACACTCTCGGTCACGTGGGAGGAGCCTTCGTAACTTCCTCTGCGTGGAACGATCGAGTCGATCTCATCGAAGAAGATGATCGAAGGCGAGGCAAGCCGGGCTTTTCGGAAGATCTCACGGATGCCTTTCTCGGACTCGCCGACCCATTTCGACATGAGTTCCGGTCCTTTTACCGAAATGAAATTGCACTCCGACTCGTTTGCGACCGCCTTCGCGAGCAGCGTTTTGCCGGTCCCGGGCGGCCCATACATCAGGAAACCCTTCGGGGATTTCGTGGCGAACTGTTTGTAGACCTCTCTGTATTTGAGCGGCCACTCGACCGCCTGCTGCAGTTCTTCTTTGACAGTGTCGAGCCCGCCGACATCGGCCCAGTGGATATCCGGGACTTCGACGAGGACCTCACGCATGGCGCTTGGCTGTACCATTTTCAGGGATGCTTCGAAGTCCTCGGCGGTGACTTTCAGGTTTTCGAGCTTCTCGGTGCTGATCTCCTCGTCGGGATTCATCCCGGGGAATGCCCGCCTGAGAGCATGCATTGCCGCCTCTTTTACCATCAAAGCAAGGTCTGCTCCGACGAATCCGTGGGTGGTGTTTGCATATTTCACCAGATCGACATTCTCCGACATGGGGACGTTTCTTGCATGGATCTGCAGGATCTCACGTCTTCCTTCTTTGTCGGGCACACCGATCTCGATCTCACGGTCGAAGCGTCCGCCGCGGCGAAGTGCCGGGTCGATCGAGTCGGGAAGGTTCGTTGCAGCGATTACGATGACTTTCCCGCGGCTCTTTAAGCCGTCCATTAAGGAAAGCAACTGGGCAACGACACGGCGTTCGACCTCGCCTTTCGACTCCTCACGTTTTGGAGCGATCGAGTCGATCTCGTCGATGAAGATGATCGAAGGTGCGTTTTCCTCGGCCTTTTCGAAGATCTCACGGAGCTTCTCCTCGGATTCACCATAGAATTTGGAGATGATCTCAGGGCCGGAGATGGTGTCGAAGTAAGCTCCAGCCTCATTTGCCACCGCACGGGCGATCAGGGTTTTTCCTGTACCCGGCGGACCGTAGAGAAGAACTCCTTTTGGCGGCTCGATCCCGAGCTTCTCAAAGACCTCCGGATGTCTGAGCGGATACTCGATCATCTCGCGAACGAGTGACAGCTCTCTGCCAAGACCACCGATATCCTCGTAATGGAGGTTTCCTGCGGATTTTCCTTTGGGTGCATCCTCACCTTTATAGACACTGTCTTTGTAGATGACGGTCGTCTCCGAGCCGATGATCCCTACATCGCCCGGTGAGACATCCGATACGGCGAAGTCGACATACTCGGTGTTGTAGTTGGAGAATCCGCCCCAGCCCGAGAAGAATGGGTCCTCCGATTTGGTCTGGAACCCGAAGGTCAGGATCTGACCTTTGGTGATCGGTCTGCCGGCGAATTTGCTCTGGATCGTTTGTTCCAGCGCCCGGCTGTCGAGACGGATGCTTTGGGAGACCGGCTGGAGCGTGATCTTTGCAGCGGTCTTTGGAATGACCTTCTCAATAACGACGGTATCACCGATACCGGCGCCGGCTGTCTGACGTGTATAACCATCGATAGCGATTCCACCGGATCCTGATACAGAAGAACGCATGACTTTGGCTGCGCCGATGCGTTTTCCGGTGATCTTGATAAAGTCGCCGGACTCTACGCCGAGTTTTGCCATGACGTCGTTGTTTATTCTCGCATATCCGGATCCCGCTTCACTGCGGTCTGCCTCCTGCACAATCAATGAGATTTTAATATTGTCTGACATTTTTCACTTCCTAATCTGTTATAAATATATGTCATTCCCAACTTCTATTTAAAGTATGGTTGGGGGCAATATAAATCGGAAGCATAGAATGTTATTTATAGGCTTACAATACAGAAAATCATTGGGCGCGCAGGATGGAGAATCATAGTTACCAATTTTTTCGTAGTTTTGGATAGGTATATGTCATAATAACGAGCATTACTGTAGTGATACAAATGAAAAAGAATGTACTTGCAATCCTCCTTCTCTTTGTGGTCTTTGCACTCTTCGCTATCCCTGCGGCAGCAGAAGACACCCAGACCGACAAAGTGATCCTCGTTTCCGGATACGGGTTATCTACTACCTCTCCGGATAAAGTAACGATCAGCTTCGGCGTTGAGACCGAAAACCCTGATGCAAAAATCGCCCAGAGCGAAAATGCTGCACTGATGGAAAAAGTAGTTGCCGCACTCAAGAATGCCGGCATCAAAGACTCAAACATCCAGACGACCGGTTACAACATCTACTCCTATGTAACAAGCGAGTATAATCCGAGCCTGTGGGCAAATGGTACCACAGTCTACAAAGTAACGAACACTGTCCAGATCATCTCCTACGATGTCGACAAAGCAGGATCATACATTGATGCCGCAGTCGCCGCAGGAGCAAACTCTGTGAACAGCCTCCAGTTCGGTCTTTCGGACGCGAAGCTGATCATTGAGAGAAACGCTGCGATCCTCTCGGCTGTCAAGTCAGCACGTGCCGATGCAGATTCAGTTTCCTCCGCACTTGGTCTGAAGATCTCGGGAACCGGGACCATCAATGTAGGTCAGAGCTACACGCCAGTCTCCTACACGAACATGGATGTCTCCTTACTGAAGACCGAAGCAGCTGCCGGAACACGGACCACCATCGAATCCGGTGAGATCAAAACAACGGCAACGGTTTCGATCGTTTACACCTACTAACCCCCAATTTTTCCTTTTTTTAGCAATATTCCATGAGTAGGATCCGAGTGATCTGCTGTTTTTCCCCGGTATATCAGAGGCAGAGTTCCCAAAAATAGAAATCAGTTTGCAAAACTCTCTCTGCTCAACTGAGAATTTTTCGCATTCCATTACACAAACATTACTGCCATAACAAGGATCAAGGCAGTTGCTCCGATCAGATCGATCGAACTTGTCATGACCGGAACACCGAAATTATCCGGATCATACCCAAGACGATAGGTAACGGCAGCGGTATAATAGCCAAGCAGATTCAGCACTGTTACCACGATAAGACCCGCTGTCAGAGAGAGTAGGATCATCGGCAAGAGTCCCGGCGTCGTGATCCCGCATAGCACTGCGGCTGCATGAGATAGTATGCCCATAAGCGGGAGGAGGAGCAGGGCATACACATAGTTCGCGAAAAAATGTCGCCACACAACGCCCTGCGGGATACCTTTCGCCTCTACGAGCCCCATATGCATTTCTGTCCCGATCTGTGAGGTCAAGATCCCGCCGATCGATCCGCATCCATTCATAAAAGGAGAAATGAGGATCAAAACGGAGGCAGCTGCGATCAGACCTTCCAGCTGATTCGTATACAAAACACCAGCTATGATGCCCAGCAGACAAAGGGGGGTAAGAAGAGGCAGACCTTCACGCAGAACGTCCTTCATTGTTTTTGTTGCCCAGTGCATAGATATGATCGCCCAGATGATCAGCACAAGTACAATGATCCCAAGAACGGCCTTTCCAATAAATGGGAGCTGCATCACCACGATCGCGGTTCCAACCAGAAACGGCAGGGTCATGATGTCGCCAAACGTGGTTACCACTGGAGCTCCGACCATATCAAGATTCCAGCTCTTACGGTAACAGATCACCGAGATCAGGATGCCTACAGCTGTAACGATGATACCTGCCAGGGTCCCTGATATGACCGAGATGATGACCATCTCAACAATGCCGATCACCTCAGTTCCAGTCAGCAAACAGATGATCTTGCCAAATATCGCCAGAACGACCGAGATGATCACCGTCAGGATGATCGAGGATCGCAGATTATCGCCAAGCTCCGTATCCCTTCCGAACTTTGTCTCGAATGCTCCGAGGTGCATTGAAGAAGACAATCGTGACGTAAGGATGCCGGCTATCGCTCCCCGCATATTTATTGAGGGGGTGACAAGCACCATAAGTCCCGGGATAAGAAGCAGAACAGCACTTACAAAACCAAGATAAATACCCGCAATGAAAGAAAGACTGACACTAATTATCAGTGTCCAAAGCCCGGTAAAAAATTCCCGGTGACCGCGAAGGAGGTAACCCCTCAGCATATCTGCTATCACCATCTCCATCCGGGTTCACCTCTTCTAAGCACATAATACTATACAAGTTAGTTCTGAATACGTATGAAGGCTTTGAACCTGACCAGCCCCAACGGGTGCTGAATAATCCTGTTCTTGGTATAGATAGTATCTGTCGATTATGGAAAATAAAAGGAAAGCGGATATGTTTCAAGATCACTCATATGAATCCTTTTTCAGTTAGGTATGAGAGGGATTTGCTCTTTTCAAAATGAGGAGGAGAATTGGCATGATGCCAAAAAATCAGTTTTTGAAACTGTGGATCGGTGCCGGAATTCTCCCGCCGCGGTTAATGAAATCTGCACACGAGAACTTATTCACTGCCTGTACTGGGGCATAGCCGAGAAGACCGCCGAACTCCACGATGTCTCCGATATCCTTTCCGATAACCGGAATCAGTCTGACACCCGTTGTCTTCTGGTTTATCATTCCGATTGCGGCTTCATCGGCGATGATTCCGGAAATCGTTGTTGCCGGTGTATTTCCCGGAATTGCGATCATATCAAGACCGACTGAACATACCGAGGTCATTGCCTCAAGTTTTTCAATGGTAATGGCGCCTCTGAGCACGGCATCAATCATACCCTGGTCTTCACTGACCGGGATGAATGCTCCGGAAAGTCCGCCGACATACGAACTTGCCATAACACCGCCCTTTTTCACCTGATCGTTCAAAAGTGCGAGAGCTGCCGTTGTACCTGGGGCACCCACGGATTCGAGTCCCATCTCTTCCAGAATCTCGGCGACACTGTCACCGACTGCCGGGGTTGGGGCAAGAGAAAGATCCACGATACCGAACGGAATCCCGAGCCTCTTCGATGCTTCCAGAGCGACCAACTGCCCCATACGGGTGACCTTGAACGCCGTCTTCTTCACGGTTTCAGAAAGCACTTCGAAGTTTTCGCCGCGTACCGCTTCGAGAGCATGCTTTACCACGCCCGGACCGCTGACACCTACATTGATGACCGCGTCCCCTTCGGTCACACCGTGGAATGCCCCGGCCATAAACGGGTTGTCATCAGGAGCATTGCATAACACGACGAGTTTTGCGCATCCGAGGGATCCGTTCTCCTTCGTTGCCTCAGCGGTTGCTTTTACAATCTCGCCCATCAGTTTGACTGCATCCATATTGATACCGGTTTTCGTCGAACCGATATTTATCGAACTGCAGATACGCTCAGTTGATGCAAGTGCCTGGGGAATCGACCGGATGAGATTCTCATCAGCACGTGTCATTCCTTTGCATACGAGCGCCGAGTATCCTCCAAGGAAGTTGACCCCGACCTCTTTTGCGGCTCTGTCCAGCGTTTTTGCGATAGTGACGAAATCCTCCGGGGATTTGCATGCCGACCCGCCGACGAGGGCGATGGGGGTCACCGAGATACGCTTGTTGACGATTGGGATACCATACTCGCGCTCGATATCTTTACCGACAGAGACCAGATCCTTTGCCACACGCGTGATTTTATCATATATTTTCGTATTGAGTGCATCCAGATTCGTGTCGCAGCAGTCAAGAAGACTGATCCCGAGCGTAATCGTTCTGACATCGAGCTTTTCCTGCTCGATCATCTTATTGGTTTCATTTACTTCTAAAATATTAATCATGATTTCTTTAAATCCGGTGCATTTTTTCAAAGATTTCTTCGCGCTGGCATCTGATGTGGACTCCGGTCTCGACTCCGATCTGCTCAAGTTCGCGTGCCATGTCGCCGAACGATACCGCAGATTTACTCGTATCAACGATCATCATCATATTGAAGTATCCCTGCACAATGGTCTGGGATATGTCTTCGACGTTAATCTGATTGTTTGACAGATATGTGCATACTTTTGCAATGATGCCGACGGCATCTTTTCCAACGACGGTGATAATGGTTTTGTTCATGTTCCTCTCCTTATGTGTTATTAAAAAGTCACTAATTCATTATTCCTGTAGGGACAAATAGCTTTGTTTGTCCATGATGAAAAAAGGGGGTTTTCATCCCCATGAGGCAAGTGTCGTCTGCTTATATTTTCCGAGCGATAAATACGGCATCGCCCGTTTCATGATTACACCGCATTCACGGAGCACGTCCGGGTTTGTGATATTCTTTCCCTCCCGCGTTTTGAGAATCGCACCGGCACTCACGGGACCGATGCCCGGCACACGCAAAAGTTCCGAGAACTCTGCGGTTGCCGGGTCCACTTCAGGAAGATTTTTTGCGAGAAGTATTTTGGGATCGGTGTTCATGAGCATGCCGTTTTCGTCGAAGACTGGAGATGTCTCGGCTCTGTCATATCCGTAGAGTCTGAGGAGGGCGTCGACCTGATACCATCTGTTTGCACGCCAGAGAGCGGTGTTGTCATGATTTTCAAGAGGTGTGCCGGCTACAGCGTAGAATGCAGAGTAGTAGACCCTTGCAGGGTTGTACTTTTCATAACTGGTCATGACCGTCTTGAAGAGATCCGCGTCGGTTTCTCCGGCGGCTCCGAGGACAAACTGGGTGGAGTGTTTGCCGGGCATGATCTCGGCAAGCCATTTATGCCGGGTCAGGAGATCGGATGCATAATCTTTGACGGTGGCAAGTTCGGAAAGATAAGATGAACCGGGAGCTTCGAGATTGATGCTGAGTCGGGTGGCATATTTTGCCATTTCGACGATGTCGGTGCGGCTAGCACCTGGAAGGACCTTGAGATGAAGGTATCCGTTGTATCCTGAACTCCGGATGATTTTTGCGGTCTCGGTGAGTTTTTCCATGCCGAGGTCAATGTCTCCGCGGGGGATCCCAGTGCTTAAAAGGAGACCGCCGACTTTTCCCTGACGGTGGAGTTCGAGAAAGCCGTGGGCAAGTTCTTCGGGAGTGAAGTGGATGCCGGTCCTTTTGGTGCAGACCTGACAGTAGGCACAGTCAAAAGAGCAGGTGCCTTCGAGAAGGATACGCATCGGGGTGCATTGATGGATTTTTCCTTCGTTTCGTCCCGTCTGATCGAAGAATTGCGAGCTGGTTGCCAGCTCAATCTTTCGCATGAGTTCCGACATTCCATGTAAGTATCGGTATAGGGGAATATAAACCCCAAACCGCGCGGTGCGATAATGCCCAGACTGATGCGAAAAATGGGGGTCTCATTGAGAGAGATGGGTTACGAAAATCGAGGGAAAAGGGGATAAATTTGGAAGACAACAACCCACAAAAAAATCACTCCCCCGTCTTCACCGCATGCGAAAGGCGAATGCCGACAATGCCCAGCACGATCACCAGAACATCATAGAGGATCAGCATGCCAAGCACCAGATACCAGATAAAACCTTCAGCCGGAATCGCGCCCGAAGACAACCCGCTCATCACTGCAATAAGCTGGCATCCAATCAACAGCCCAAATGCTACTAATCCAATAATCACCACCGGGATCCTCGTTCTCTGCGATAGCACCGAACCGACGACCAGCAGGATCCATCCCGCTAAAACAAGGAAAAACAACTCGGCCGGCATAAAATAATCCATTAGCAGTCTCCCGGCAGATATTGACCCAATTATAGCGGTCACTATCATCAAACCTATCGGGATCCACAGCAAAACGCTTCCCGTCACCGCACATACAAACGCTGCTCTTTGATGATCCGTCATACTGAACCTCCCCTTAATGATTCAGCATAGAACGATCTTCGTATTAATAATATAGATTGGGTACTTTTTCCTCTGGAAAGCGTTCACGCGATATGCAGCTGAACAAGCTCCCAAGCATGCCCCGTACCCCGGAGCACCGCCGTGAATCGGCTGGCGACCCCGCCATACGTACATTCGCCCGATACCCAGGCGATCACGCCCTCACCCTTCACATCCATCCCGCTAAACGTCAGAGGCTTGGGAGAAAAACCCTCACGGCCGTGATGTTCCAGACCCGGAGCAAACACAATGACATCCGGCGCGATGATCTTCTCTGACCCGGTAAAACTTCCCTCAAGAGAACAGACCTCCACCGTTGCGAGAAGTGCGAGTATCTGATCTTTGGTCTGGGTCGAAAGAGGCATACTTAATAGATATGGGTCCAGACACATAATACATTACTCATGGCAGACACCGCTGACTATTTTCCCTACCAAACCTACCGGAAAAACCAAAAGGAAATGCTCGAGGAGGTAGAAAAAACCGCCGAACAAAACGGTATCCTTCTGATCGACGCACCGACCGGAAGCGGAAAATCCAGCGTGATCGCAAGCCTCCTTGCCAAAGCCAACGGACGAAAGATCCTCGTCGCCGTTCGAACCATCTCCCAGCTCCAGATTTTCATCAGGGAACTCGACCTCATCAGGCAAAAGAAACAGCCGACCCTCAAATTCGTCTACCTCATCGGGAAAGGAAACATGTGCCCGCTCGGGGGATACGGGGACGTGTACCGGAGATGCGAAGGCGTCAAAGCATTCACCTCCTCCCTTATGCAGCAGAGGGCCGACCGCGGCTCCTTCGACCCCGCGACCGACAAAGTGATCCTCGACCAGATCAGAAAACAGGACAGAGAACATCCCCTGATATGCCCCTACTTCGTCAACAGCAGAGTCTTCATCCAAGGCGAAGAAGGAGGCAGGCGGATGATCCCATCGCCTGAACTCAGGCGAAAATCCGAGATCGCCCAGAAACAGATCGTCCGGCCGAGTGAACTCCTGAATTTCGCAGGCAAAGTTTGTCCCTACGACCTCATGCTCTCGGCCGCCAAAGGAGCCGACGTCATCATCTGTAACTACTATCACCTCTTCAACGACGACATCAGGGAACAATTGTATGTCAATCTCCAGTGCGAGGAACATAACGTCATGCTCCTCCTTGACGAAGCCCACAACTTAGGCGACGTCATCCAGACGATCCAGAGCATAAAGATCAGGGATACCGACATCGAAGCCGCGGCAAACGAAGTCGCCTCGCTCCGCGACAAAGTCCGCGGTTCCGAAGCCGTCCGCCATATACTCCCCCGGATCGCAGAGTTCATCGACGGACTCCAGCGTTCGAACGAGGCCGAGGACTGGTTCGACCCGCAGATCTTCAACCGGTTCATCATCAAAGGTTCACTCTACGAAAAACCCGAGGCGATGCTCGAAGACATCATTGCCATCAAAGAAGCGATGCGGGACCGCGGGATCGAGCGGGGCGATTACCGTGAGTCGGCGATCGAAAAACTCTGCGAGTTTCTGATCCGGCTCTATCGATCTTCGACCGATCCGTCATTCCTGACTGTCTACACCAAAGACACCGAGGTCATCACGCTCGAGGTCAGGAACATCGACCCGGCCAATCGGCTTCAGGAGCTCGTCTCCAAACACGCAGCGACCATTCTGATCAGCGGCACACTCTCGCCGGTCAGTTCATACAAAAAATACTACTTCGGCGGGATGCCGGTCAAAACCCTCTCGCTCGCAAACTCGTTTCCAAAAGAGAACAGGATGGTTCTTGGAACACGGGACATCACCACGGCATTTTCCAAACGGCAGAACGCCGAGAACACGCAGGCGATCACTGAATATATACTTGCTTTTGCAAAACTCCCGGGAAACATCGCAGTCTACTTTCCCTCCTATCAGTTGCAGAGCCGGTTCGCCGAAGCATGCATAAGCAGGATCCGAAACAAACAGGTCTTCATCGAACCGCGTGAGTCCGACGAGGCGAACGAGGCGCTGAAGGAGTTCATCTCCCTCCCCGGAAAGCATAAGTCCGGGATCCTTTTCGCCGTCTGCGGCGGAAAATGGAGCGAAGGGCTGGACTATCGGGGCGATCAGCTGACCGCGGCCCTCGTGATCGGGCTCCCGCTTGCTCCGTTCACCCCGGTTCGCCGGATGGTCAACAGCTACTACCGGCGAAAGTTCGGAGCGGAAGGGGAGTTCATCGCCTACACCCTTCCCGCGATCAACAAATCGATGCAGGCACTTGGGCGTGTCCTTCGAACCGAAAGCGACCGCGGTGTTCTGATCCTTGGTGACCAGCGGTTTTTGGATGGCGAGATCTTCAGCGGTCTTTCCCCCTGGATGCAGGATGAACTTATGGAGTGTGATGTGGACACGGTGAAAAGCAAGCTTGCAAAGTGGGGAAGTGATGCTTCAGGGCGCATGTAGTTTTGGACTCTGGAAGGTCGCGGTCGATTATGATGGGACAGTGATCCATCGAGTCAGATTCGTTAGAACGGCACCTGAGGGTCCGGTCCCGGTACAGTTTACCAGGTTCCTTGCGGGAAAAGGAACTATGTTCACTCCGCTGACCTCATCTGCGGTGTCAGGCGAAGGGACGTATGCTAAAATCTATCGAGCAGTGTCGGATATCCCGTACGGAAAAACACGAAGTTACGGAGAGATCGCCGAGGTCGCCGGGACACACCCGCGCGTGGTCGGGAACGCTATGGCACGAAATCCCACGCCGCTGATCGTGCCGTGTCACCGGGTCATCACAGCCGATGGAAGTGTCGGCGGATTCTCACCTGACCCAGAGATCAAAAAAACCCTTTTATTGCTCGAAAAAAGCACGATTTTACGACGTTTTTCATAAGATTTTTGGGTCACCTGTTGTCTTAATCCGTTTGAACCGCAAATAATAAGGGACTGAAATGGACCTGCGTTTGCTTATATTCCCCCTCCTTGTTTTCCTTGGAGGCTGCTGTTATGGACCCTCATCGCCCACGATAAAAGCAGCATATGCTGCCGGATATTCCTGGAATGATGTGGTTATGAGCCAGTACTTTTACGGGTGGCTGATCCTGTTTTTCCTCGTCACCGGGTTCATCATCTTCAAGCACATCAAAAAACAATCGATCATGCCCGCGAAAAACGCCAGGCCGCTTCTGCGCCGTGTACCGGGCTTAGCACTTTCCGGCACCTGCATCGCCCTCGTTACCGTGACTTTCTGTCTCTCTCTGCAGACTGTGCCTGCTTACATCTCGGGGATCCTTCTCTTCCAGTTCACCTGGATGGGTGTCGTGATCCAGGCAATCACCGAACGGCGGCTCCCGGAGCCGAAGATGGTCATCTCAGTCGTGATCCTGGTTATCGGTACCTTCCTTGCTGCAGGTTTCGCCGGACTGGAAGGGCCGCTTGACCCGGCAGGCGTGATCTTCGCTCTCATCTCTGCCCTGATGTATGCACTGTATATGTTCATGCTCGGGAGGGTCGAGATCGGGATGCACCCGCTGAACAGAAGTTTTCTTATCCTCAGCTGTTCGCTCCTGCTCATGACAGTTTTCTTTACACCTGCCTACTTCATCCAAGGCACTTTCGCCACAGGTATCTGGCAGTATGGTATCATCCTAGGCTCGATCGGCTGTGTTTTGCCGATGTTCCTCTTCGCGATCGCTGCGCCGAGGATCTCAACAGGAGCAACAACGATCCTCAGCTCTTCGGAGCTCCCGGCAGCTATTATCTGTGCCGTTCTGTTTCTTGGGGAGTCGGTCTCCTGGATCCAGTATGCAGGAATAGCCCTGGTGTTCATTGGTATCGCCTATCCCCAGTATCACCCGCACACCAGTCAGAAATATCGGTGGAATCGGCTGGGAAAAGGAATGGGTATGTATGGGCTTCTACATCCACATCCCCATCCAAAAAAGATCAGGTGAGTTTCGCACCGCAGGAGCTGCAGAACTTGGTTCCTGCCGTGTACTTTGTACCGCAGTTTTTGCAAAAACCATCCCCGCCGTCTGCTGATCCTTCTGCAGGGGGTTTCAGCTCATTGAGCTCAGCTCTCTTTGTAGCAGCTTCATCCTGCAGTCCGGCGAGTTCCGTTCCAACATCCCCAAACTTATATAAACCATCAGACTCGACTGCCATCCTGCCGATACTGGCATAGATATCGTTCTGCTTCTTCTCCAGCTGGCTGATTTCCGACTGAAGCTGGTTGATTCTCATTGACTTCTTTACTTCATCAGCGCCGACTTTGGCACTGGTTTTCAGGCTATCGATAAATGCACCCATAATCCTCTCCTATTACGTATGATGAGATATATTCATTTCTATCATAGAACCGTATCTGCAAGGATCTCGTCCTCGATGAAACGTTCACTCCCGTTTCGTTCAGCTTCGACCATCTCTTCCAGAGATTCACCTGCTTCCCAGTCTTCATCCTGCTCCCAGCACAACCAGCCGGCCGCGTCAAGGCTCGGTCCCTTTTCGGCTGGGTGAGATCCGATCATCTGCCCGATCATATCCATGACATCCGAAAAATTCTCAGGTGAACAGAAGATCACGATCTCTGTCTGGCTATTTCCCCGAACAGTTATCTGCTGATCACCTGGTATCACCTCAGTGACCTTTTGCCAGAGAAGAGCCTGTCTACCTTGTATCTGTGCCAGATAATCGGTCCCTTTTACTTTGTTTTTCCCGGCCCTGAACCCCCATAACTGGGCGGTCTTCCCGCTCTTTTTCGATCTCTGCTCGGTTTTTGCAAAGATCCCGAGATCATTTATCACATAATCCACAGCAATATAATTTGAACCTTTTTCCGGAGGGAGCTCAACGCTCCACACATATGTATCCATGTGAATACATCTCCCGGGGTAAATATATAATCGATGTATTAATTGGGGGATTTTAGTTTTCCCCACCCTTCCCAAATATAGATGTATCCAAAAAAGATTTGCGCCGACGACCACGTTTGGCAACGCGGTTAACTTAACTTATTCGCGCGCAGGAATTTTACACTATTTATCATTATGAATATGTAAATATTAAACGGTTGATATGTCCTAGATGGGAATCTTAATATCATAAAATTATCTCACATCAAAGTATATAAATAAAAAGACAAGTTGGCATGCATTTTAATAGGTTGTATTTTAGATTTTTAACTGTCCCCCCCAAACTAGGATAGGTGTGCACGGATGGCATAGCTATCAAAAGGTGTGAAATTGGGGCACAAAAAAAGGTTTTATCTATGGAAATAAAGTACGTAACAACAACCTGCCCGTATTGCGGGACCGGCTGCTCCTTCAACCTTGTCGTGAAGGATGGCAAAATTATTGATGCCCAGCCGTGTCAGCGCTCTCCGGTCAATGAGGGAAAACTCTGTCCGAAAGGTGTATTCGGCTTTGAGTTCATCAACTCACCCGACCGGTTAAAGACTCCGCTCGTGAAAAAGAACGGAAAACAAGTACCAGCAACCTGGGATGAGGCACTCGCCGTCATCGCAGAAAACTTCGGC